>CAZWVS010000010.1:0-21462 GCA_964636935.1 uncultured Clostridiaceae bacterium | reverse complement strand
TTAAAATCGGCGCAACCCATGCCGGAATATCGATAGGCGAGGACGGCGCAAGCCATCAGATGATAGAAGACATCTCCAACATGAGGGTCCTGCCGAATATGCGGATCCTCAGTCCCGCCGATGCGGTGGAGACCAGGCTTGCAGTGAAAGCCGCCATCGAAATGGACGGTCCGGTTTATCTGAGGCTGGGAAGGCTTTCGGTACCTGTCATATTCGACGACACCTATGAATTCGAATTTGGAAAAGGCGTCCTGTTAAGGGAAGGGACCGACGTCGCCATAGCGGCGACAGGCCTTATGGTTCATCAGGCTCTTGAAGCATATGAAATCTTAAAGGAAAAGGGAATCTCGGCAAGAGTGATAAACATACATACGATAAAACCAATTGATGCGGAAATATTGACAAAAGCCGCAAAGGAGACAGGGGCGATTGTGACCGCTGAAGAGCATAATGTAATCAACGGCCTGGGAAGCGCGGTATGTGAAGCTTTAAGTGAAACACATCCTGTCCCCGTATTGAGGGTCGGCGTACAGGACAAGTTCGGTAAAAGCGGGAAACCTGACCTTCTGCTGAAGGAATACAAGCTGACTGCCCATGAGATTGTTAAAAAGGCGGAGGAGGCAATCGGGATGAAATAGCCCGGACTTCCCGGATTTGCAAATGAATTCTTTTAATGACAAAAACAGTGATAATGAAAAAGGCGTATGGCTCTTTGACAGCCATGCGCATCTTGACGACCCCCGTTTCGATAAGGATAGGGATGAAATCATATCCGAAAGTTTTGCTTCAGGTGTAAAAAAAATAATAAATATAGGCGCAGATATCGAAACAAGTGAAAACAGCGTGAAACTCGCACAAAAGCATGATTTCATCTATGCGGCATGCGGTGTCCATCCCCATGATGCCGATTCATATGACGCAAATCTGGAAAAGCGTCTGGAAAAACTCGCCGCGAATGAAAAAGTGGTGGCAATAGGTGAAATAGGCCTTGACTATCACTATGACAATTCACCGAGGGAAAAGCAAAAAGAGGCATTTTCTTCGCAAATCAGGCTTGCGGGAAAACTGGGGCTTCCGATCATCATACATGACAGGGAGGCGCACAAAGACTGTCTGGACATATTGAAGAGGGAGATGACACCTGAAACAACAGGGGTTTTCCATTGTTATTCCGGCAGTGCCGAAATGGCCGGGCAAATCATCGAAATGGGGTTTTACATATCCTTCACCGGCGTAGTGACATTTAAAAACGCAAAAAAGGTGTTGCGGTCGGTCGAGGCGGTTCCGGTCGACAGGCTGCTTTCGGAAACGGATTGCCCGTATATGGCCCCGGAACCCGTACGGGGAAAACGGAACGACCCCCGGAATATAAGATATGTCGTGGAGTGTCTTGCAAAAATAAAAGGTGTGGATTACGAAAGAATGTGCGAACGGCTTTGGATGAACACACACAAGCTTTTTCGACGTTTGCCAAATAACGGCTATATGATAAAATGATAGCGGTGCACATAGCCGGGATGAACCGGCGGAGGTTTTATGAAAAAGGCTGCCGTAGTTACTGTTAGCGTTATATTGTTTGTTGTTTTGCTCGGAGTCAATTATCTGCTTTGGGACAATGCGGCAAAGAACGAAAACATAATGGAACTTGAAAATGAAGACACATCCCAACAGGAAAATCTGGAAAAACTCATAGAGGACCTATATGCGGAGCGGGATGAAAACATGGATCTTCGCATGCAGATGTCCGAACTTGAAAATCAGTTTAACGCTGCAAACAAAGAAATTGAACAATTAAAGGCCGACATACTGAACGTTTACGACATTGTCGGAGACAAAAACACAATTATTTATCAGTTGAAGAAAAACATAGACCATGAACCCTATAAAAAAATTGTCGAGGAGTGGATCGACGACATCAACAACAAAGACTATTTCAACGCCTACAGAAGTCACAACGAGAAAGACATATTCAAAAACAGGGACGACATACTTTTTACACGATACGGCGAAAAATTCATCAACATAGAATATATGGAAGTGACGGATTTCAAAGTCCGGGTGTTGGACAATGCCGACGCAACTGACGAAGAAGCTAAAAACAGAATTGTTTTCGATGCGCTTTTCAATATAGAACTGAAAAAGGATGAAGAGGGGTTTCCGGTTATCGACAACCTGTTTAACGACGGAGCCAACCATTTCAAGGTGACAATGGCTTTCGACGAAGGAAGATGGCAATGGTTCATCTGGACGATTGAAAAATAGGGATACAATGTGTTTGTTATATGATTCCGGGGCTGCCGTCCCGGTTTTCATATAGGGAGTGATATTCTAAAAATTAAAGAAAATCAAAGAATACAGAAGAAAAATGAAGATTTGACAAGTTTGGGGTTATCACGTATAATCTCATTACTTTTGGAAAGGAGGGCGAAAAATGACTGCGCACCACGACAAAGTGCAAAAATACAATCTGATAAAATATACTTTGGCAGGCATATTCATACTGTTGTTCTGCGCGTTTATCGCACTGTACCTTTTTGAAATAAATATGAGAGATGTTAAAATCACCCTGAACGGCAGAGTTTATGCCGCCAGGACAATTAATGAAACCGTTGGTGAATTCATCGAAAAAAACAACATCCCTTTCGACGCCGAACATGATTATATAGATATAGACCCGGAACAACCCCTCGAAGCGGGTGAAAGCAATTCTTTTGAAATAAGATCGGCTTTCCCGGTCACGATTATTTGCGACGGAACCGAAAAGAAGGTTATGACATACAAGGACACCATCGGTGATGTGCTGGAAGACAACGGAATAACGGTATACGGGTATGATCGCATAGATAAATACACCCTTGAGACCGGGGTGGTGAAGGATATGACCATAAAAGTGGTCCGCGTGACAAAAGATGTCGAAGTTTTGAGATCCCCCATACCCTTTGAAGTTAAAGTCGTGGAAAACCCGACCATGGGTGTAAATGAAAAAAACACCGTGACAAATGGCGAATACGGGGAACATGGACTTGTAACCGAGATAACGTATGAAGACGGCGAAGAGCTGTTCAGAAACACCATTTTAAATGAAATAATCACACCGGTCACCCATGAAGTTATCGAAAGGGGCACGATACCGGTAAAAACAATACAGGGGACAAAGGAAACATTTCTGTACAGCAAGGTCATGGAAATGGATGCGACGGCATACACCCTCGCGCCTGAGGAATGCGGCGGCAAAGAACCCGGCGACCCCTTATACGGAATAACAAGGTCGGGACTCCCGGCTGCAAGGGGAAGGATAGCGGTGGATCCTTCGGTGATTCCGTTGTTCACCAAAGTCTATGTTGAAACCGTCGATGGAAGGTTTCTTGATTACGGGATGTCTGTTGCAGCCGATACGGGAAGCGCCATAAAAGGAAACATAATCGACTTATACATGGAAGAAAAGGCGGAGGCTTTAAGATGGGGCCGAAGAAAAGTCCGGGTGTATTTCGTATATGAAAAATAGGAAATCGGACAGAAAAGAAGATAAACCGCGACCGCGTATCAAACCCGTAAAATCACTTGGACAAAATTTCCTTACAGATATGAATATTGCAAAAAAAATCATTGATTCGGCTCAAATCGGACCGGAAGACCTTGTTATCGAGGTAGGTCCCGGAACGGGAAGCCTGACTGCCGGGCTATGTGAAAAAGCGGGAAAGGTTGTGGCGGTGGAGATTGACAGGAACCTCATCCCGCTGCTTCAGGAAAAAATATCCGGATATCAAAACGTAGAGATAATAAATGAAGACATTCTAAAAATCGATGTTTCAAAGCAGATACTGGATAAAAATCCCGGATATAAATCATACAAGGTGGTTGCGAATCTGCCATATTACATAACAACGCCTGTGATAATAGGTTTTCTAAAATGCGAAAAACCTCCCGAACTCATGGTTCTAATGATGCAAAAGGAAGTTGGCGACAGAATCATGGCTTCTCCGGGAGGCGGTGAATACGGATCTTTAAGCGTGTTGTGCCAATATTACTGTGAAATTGAAAAAGTTACCAACGTCAGCCCGGGGTGTTTTTTCCCGAAACCGGATGTGACAAGTTCGGTTTTAAAAATGTCTGCAAGGGTAAGATATAAACTGAACGCCAAGAAGGAAGAAATGTTTTTTACCGTTGTAAAATCCGCCTTTTCGCAAAGACGGAAAAAAGTTTCCAACTCAATATCAAACACTTCCGGACTCGGTGTATCAAGGGAGATAATTGAGGGGATTCTGGATGAAATCGGTTTAAGGAAAGACATAAGGGCAGAGCAGCTGGCAATTGCAGATTTTATTGAATTATCAGCGCAAATTGGCAAATTTGTTAATTAAAACACAATATTCTGCTTTAAAACTTGCAAAAAATACAGTATAATGACTACGATTTTCCAAAATTGGAAATTGCCGGATAATCCGGTGAAAATACAGGAGGGATAATAATGCTAAACAACGTTATTGACAAGAAGAATTTGGAGAAGCTGGAAGCTTTGAACAACGAGAAGGTAATGGAATATCTGAAGGAGGCCGTTGAGCTTTGCAAACCTGCAAAAGTGACCGTCCTGACGGATTCTGATGAAGATATCAATTACGTGCGTGAACTTGCCATAAAAAACGGCGAAGAGAAGAAACTCGATATGGAAGGCCACACTATCCATTTCGACGGGATGCATGACCAGGCAAGGGACAAAGCCAACACAAGATACATGCTTTCGGAAGAGGTCGACTGGGGAATGGACATCAATTACATAATGAAAGACAAAGGGCTCCCCGAAGTGAGGGGATTCCTCGACGGCGCGATGGCGGGCAAGGAAATGATTGTCATGTTCTTTTCACTCGGACCCCAGGATTCCGATTTTACAATCGGCGCAATGCAGATCACCGATTCATCCTATGTTGTACACTCGGAGACAATTTTGTACAGGGGCGGATATGAACATTTCAGAAAAATGGATGCCTCCGAAGATTTCTTTTTCTTCCTGCATTCGGCCGGAGAACTTGACGAAAGAAACACAACAAAGAATATTGACAAGAGAAGAATCTATATCGATCTCGAAGAAAACAGGGTTTATACGGTGAACAACCAATATGCCGGAAACAGTGTAGGCCTTAAAAAACTGGCCTTCCGTCTTGCCATAAGAAAAGCGCAAAACGAAGGTTGGCTGGCAGAGCACATGTTCATCATGGGGGTGCACGGCAAACCCGGCAGAATCACTTATTTTGCAGGCGCTTTCCCGAGCGCGTGCGGCAAAACCAGCACAGCCATGATACCGGGACAGACAATCGTCGGTGACGATATCGCATACCTGAAAAAGGTTGACGGCAAGATAATGAGCGCAAACGTCGAACAGGGCGTATTCGGAATCATCAGGGACGTCAATGCAGAGGATGATCCCGAAATCTATAAAGCGCTTACGACTCCGAGAGAAGTCATTTTCTCAAATGTACTTGTTAAAGACGGGAAGCCATACTGGCTCGGCATGGGTATTGAAACGCCCAAGGAAGGCGAAAACTTCTCGGGACATTGGTATGAAGGCAAAAAGGATGAAAACGGCAAAGAGATAGACCTTGCCCACAAAAACGCGCGCTACACAGTAAGGATAAACGAACTCGCAAATGCCGACAGGCTTGCGGATGCTCCCGAAGGGGTTGAAACAGCCGCGCTGGTGTTCGGGGGAAGGGATTCCGACACAACGGTTCCCGTGGTTGAGGCTCTTGACTGGGCGCACGGAGTTATGATCGGCGCAACGGTTGAATCGGAAACAACAGCGGCAACTCTAGGTGCACAGGGGGTTAGGGTGTTCAACCCGATGGCGAACCTCGACTTCATTTCAGTGCCGCTTGGAACATATATCAAAAACTATATTGATTTTGCCGAAGGCGTTGAAAAAGAAACCAAGATTTACGGAACGAACTATTTCCTTAAGGACGAAAACGGCAAGTATTACAACGGAATGCTCGACAAGAAGATATGGATGCTTTGGGCCGAAGGAAGGGTCAACGGCGAATTTGACGCAATAGAGACCCCCGTAGGGTACATCCCCGTATTTGAAGACCTCCAAAAACTGTTCAAGGAAAATCTGGACGATGAATACACACTGGAGGATTACAACAACCAGTTTGCGGTACGCGTAGACAAATATCTCGACAAGATGGACAGAATGAAAGCCGTCTACGAAAAAGTCGAAATGCCCGCGGCGTTCATGGCGCAGCTTGAAAATCAGACAAAACGCCTTCTTGAAGCGAAGGAAAAAATGGGAAGCGTCATAACCCCGGATAAATTCTAAACAACGTCTGAATGGACTAAAGACAAAGGGATGTAAAGTCAAAAGCTTTGCATCTCTTTTTTATTAATAAGCCAGGAATACCCGTGTTTTTAAACATGGGATGAATTATACCGGCAACCCGCTGCGGGAAAAAGGGAGGGTTATGTACAACGGCATCCTCTTGTTATATAATTGATATGCAAAAAGGGATCGGGGGCAGTGTTCTATGAGTAAGGTTAGAATCAGAATAGCCGGCAAGGACTATGGAATAGTGGGTTCGGAACCGGAGGAATACATTCAAAAAATCGGGTTGTATGTCGACAAGAAAATGGCCGAAATCACGGAGTCGGGAGACAATAACCTGAGTACCGTAATGGTCTCGGTACTGGCTTCGGTAAACATTGCGGATGATTATTTCAAGGAAAGGGACAAGGCGAACCAGCAGCGGACCAGAATGAACGAGCTTGAAAAAAAGATAAGGGAACTGCAAAACAAGGCGACCACACTTGAACAAAAAAATGCAAGATGCGAAGAAAAAAATTCCGAACTGAAACTAAAACTGGTGGAGAAGGAGACAGAACTGCGCCAGTTGAAGAACCCATACAACAGGTAGGCAATGAGCGACGCAGTATTGGTAAAGGCATCGAGCCGGAGGGCGATTTGAGGGAAAAAGTTAAAATACATATACAAAAATGCCGTAAAAACGCAGTTATACCGTTTTATGCAAGAGAAGGCGATGCGGGAATGGACGTCTGCGCAGCCGGAGATATTGTCCTTAAGCCGGGGGAAACGGGAATAGTGCCTACGGGGCTTAAGGTCGCCATTCCCGAAGGGTACGAAATCCAGGTGAGACCGAGAAGCGGGATATCCATGCGCACGGAATTGCGGCTTTCAAATTCACCCGGGACAATCGACAGCGGTTACAGGGATGAAATAGGCATTTTGGTAACCAACATGTCACCGAAGGACACCGAAAAGACACGCTGCACACTCGAGCATGGTGAAGGCGGGTTCGGGACATACGATATAAAAATCGGTGACAGGATAGCCCAGTTCGTACTTGCCCGGGTGCCGGAAGCGGTATTCGAAGAAACCCAAGACATAATCTCGATTGGAGGAAACCGGGGAGGAGGCTTCGGCTCAACGGGACACCGATGATGCATGCGGGATATATAAGCCTGGCTCGGGAGGCACGGGCGGAGATAATTGAAAAGAAGTCAAGATTCACAGCCTTTGCAGGCAGAGTGGAAACAGAAGCGGATGCCAAAAATTTCATAGAAAAAATTAAAAACACACAAAAAGAGGCATCGCATCATGTTTATGCGTATATCACGGGCAAGGACGTCCCCACCGCCAGGTTCTCGGACGACGGCGAACCGCACGGAACGGCGGGGATGCCTGTGCTTGAGACAATAAAGTCAAATGGAATAACCGATTCCATCATAGTTGTCGTAAGATATTTCGGAGGGACCCTGCTGGGGACGGGCGGATTGGCAAGGGCGTATTCAGCCGCTGCTGCAAAAGCGGTTAAAAAAGCCGGCACTGCTGAGTTCATACCGGCAAAACGAGCCGTGGTGGATACGGATTACCATTATCTCGGTAAAATAAAGCATTTTATTGAAACCTCGGGCTATCCGCAGGTTGACGAGAAATATGCCGACAATGTCATAATCGACATGCTTGTGCCTGTTGAAGAGACCGACAGATTCAGGGACGGGATAAATGCATTGACCAATGCGAAAGCCGATGTTGAATTTTGCGGCAGTGAATATATAAAAAGGGAGACTTGAACATGGCGGGCCATTCAAAGTGGGCTAATATCAAACACAAAAAAGAAAGAAGCGATGCCAGGAGAGGTAAGATATTTACCAAGATAGGCAGGGAGATACATGTCGCTGTTAAGCAGGGCGGTCCGGATCCGGAAACCAATTCGAAACTAAAAGATGCGATAGCAAAAGCAAAAGCGGCCAACATGCCCAATGACAACATCGACAAAAGCATAAAAAAGGCAAGCGGTTCAGCAACGGGTGAGGATTACGAGGAAATAATCTATGAAGGATACGGACCTTCCGGCGCGGCGGTGATAATAGAAGCGACCACCGACAACAGGAACCGTACAGCTTCGGACATAAGACACATATTCGACAAATTCGGGGGTAATCTGGGAAGCTCGGGATGTGTTTCATACATGTTCGAGCGAAAAGGCGTAATCATCGTTGAAAAATCGGAAAGCACCGATGAAGACACGTTGATGCTGGAAGTGCTGGAAGCCGGAGCCGAAGACATGCTGACGGAAGAGGAATATTATGAAATAAGGACAGCGGTTGGAGATTTTTCCAAAGTGAGGGAAAGCCTTGAAAAAGCAGGGTACCCCTTTGTCGAAGCACAGCTGCAAATGCTGCCCGAAACCATGGTCAAACTCAATGGTAAAAGTGCCTCAAGCATGGAGAAGCTCATAGATATGCTCGAAGACAATGATGACGTACAGAATGTATATCACAACTGGGACACGGACTGATGAGAAGCAAAACCCGGCTCATAGCAAGATACGCGGAAACAGACATGATGGGCATCATCCATCATTCCGTTTACCCCATATGGTTTGAAGCGGCCAGAACGGAATTCATAAAAGAGGCCGGGATATCCTACAGCGAATGCGAAAAAAAAGGGTTGATGCTTCCGCTTATAGAGTTGGCATGCAGCTATATCAAACCTGCGCATTACGAAGATGAAATAATCATTGAATCAAAAATTGCGAAAATGTCGCCTGTCAGGCTTGTCATGTCATATGAGGTCCAAAATGCAAAAACAGGTGAAACCCTTGCCAGGGGAACCACCACGCATGTGTGGACCGATACGAAAATGAAACCCACAAACATAAGGAAACACAATCCGGAAATATATGAAATGATAAAAAAAGCCGGTGAAGAAGACTGAAATTCCGTTTGAACCTTTCTGGGCGAAACCCGTTTATAAATCAATCGAATCAAAGCATGACCCCCCGATTTTATTTTTGCAAAACATATGATCTCAGGATGGATTTACAACCCGTCCGATTTGACATATAATAAAAAAAGAACAGATGTTTGGGGGTTTTTGTGAAAGTAAAATCTATCAGGGTTTCCGTAAAGGAGCTGGTCGGCTTTTGCACCGGCGGCGGCGACATATCAAAGGGGGGGGCGGGCTCCGCCTATGAAGACGCGGGAGAGGGGACGGCCATACATAACGCTTTCCAGAAAAAGATGGAAAACGAACACGGGGAAGCATTTAAAAGCGAAGCATACTTAAAAGATACGATAAAGAGCGATGAAATGGAATTGACTGTGACGGGCAGGGCCGACGGTGTGCTGGAAACATCTTCGCACACGGAGGTATATGAAATCAAATCCACTTGGAGGATGCCCGAAGACATACGGGAAGACGAAAATCCGGCACATTGGGGGCAGGCGGTATGTTACGGACATATGCTTTCAACAGGCCGTGAAAGTGAAAAACCTTTTCTGATAAGGCTTTTATATATAAACCGTGAAACCGGTGAGAGCAAATCGTTTGAAAAACAATATACGGGACAGGAACTGGGAAAACTTTATAAAGGGTTCGCCGACGCATATATCGAATGGATGCAAAAAGTGAGGAAATGGGAATCCATAAGGGATTCCGGAATAAAAAACCTTTCTTTCCCGTTTTCCGAATACAGGCCGGGACAGAGACAGATGGCTGCCGGCGTGTACCGTGCGGTTAAAGACGGGGAAAGGCTTTTTGTGCAGGCCCCCACGGGGACGGGCAAGACGGTGGCAGCCCTGTTTCCTTGCATAAAAGCCATGGGAGAAGGGCTGCTGGACAGGATATTCTATCTGACGGCAAAGACCGTGACATCGGGTATTGCGGTTGAAAACTGTAAAAAACTGTGCGCCGGAGGATTGAATCTCCGCGTAATCCTGCTCACGGCGAAGGACAAGGTGTGCCCTCTGGAAAAACGCAGATGCGACCCGGATTATTGTGAAAGGGCCAAAGGGTATTACGACTGGTCCAAAGAAGAGGTGGAGGACCTTCTCGCTAACCAGTTTCTCGAAAGGGGCATAATCCGGGAATATGCCGACAAATACAACATCTGCCCCTTCGAGCTCGCCCTGGATGCCTCATTGTACTGTGATGTCGTCATATGCGACTACAATTACCTCTTTGATCCGCGTGTTAGGCTTATAAGGTTCTTTGCGGAGGTCAAGGAGGATTACGGCTTCATAATCGACGAGGCCCATAACCTTGTAGACAGGGGCAGGGAAATGTTTTCGTGTGAGCTATCCGCAAAAACAATCGCAGGATTGCAACGGGGCACAAAAGAGGAATGGAAAGACCTTGAAAAAAGGCTTATGGACCTCGGCGCGGAAATCGAAAAGCTTGCGGTGGAAAAATTCCCGGAAAACAAAAGGAAAGTGGCGGCCGCATCCGTCGATCTTCCGTATATTCTTGCGGAAAAGGCAATGAAATGCTCGGCTGTCATGGAAGGCTATCTTGAAGAGGAAATGCCCGAGGAATATTTTGCCGAATTCATGGATATGTATTTCAATCTGCTTTTCTTTGCCAAAATAGCTTCTTTGTATGATGATAAATTCAACACTTTTTATATGAGGGATGAAACCGACATCAAAATCAAGCTCATGTGCCTGGATCCGTCCAAACTCCTGGCTTGCGCTCTCGACGCGGGTAAAGGGGCGGTTTTCTTCAGTGCGACCCTGCAGCCTGTGAAATATTACAGGAATTTGCTGGGCGGCCGGGAATTCGATCCCGACCTTCTGCTTCCCTCGCCATTTCCCGAAGAAAACCTCTTTGTTGCCGTAGAAGCCAGAATAAGCACCAAATACAGGAACAGGCATCTTTCGTATGAAGACATCGCTTTTTTATTGCGTGCCGCGTTTGATAGGAGAACGGGAAACTATATTGTCTTTTTCCCTTCATATAAATATCTGCAAGAGGTCCTTCAAATCTACGAAGTGATTAAAGGGCATGCAAAGACACTGGTTCAAAAACCGGGCATGGACGAACAGGAAAGGGAGGACTTTCTACAGAAATTCGAGGAATATGGAAACAGGACCCTTGTGGCCTTTGCCGTAATGGGGGGGATTTTCGGTGAGGGTGTGGACCTGCCCGGGGAAAAGCTGTCCGGGGCGGTGGTGGTGGGAACCGGACTTCCCGCGGTATGCAATGAACGGGAACTGATACGAAGGTATTACGACGAAACCAACGGGGAGGGTTTTGACTATGCATACACATACCCAGGCCTCAACCGGGTTCTACAGGCTGCCGGCAGGGTCATAAGAAGCGAGAAGGACAAAGGTTTCGTCATATTGATTGACGGAAGGTTCGCGGGAAGAAAATACCGGGATCTTTTCCCGTCGTGGTGGAAGCCGCGCTATTTCACCTACGGCAATGAAAGCATATCCGAGTATATCACCTGATGGTACACTGTGATATAATTTCAATATGGATTTTGTAACAATCAAGCAAATGAAAAATGCCGATAAAAAGGCGATTGAGGACTTTGGGATCCCTGCGGCAGACCTGATGCAAAGGGCGGGAAACGCCCTGGCTCGGCGAGCGCTTGATATGATCGGGGGAGCGAATAATCCGAAAGCCGCCGTTTTCTGCGGACCGGGCAACAATGGAGGCGACGGGTGGGCCTGCTCGGAGACATTGCATAAAGAGGGTGTCGATGTGACCGTCTTCACTGCAAAAGAGCCGGATGTCGACAAAGCCGGCGCGGCAAAATTCCATTCAAGGGCGAAAATGACAGGAGTTGAAATAGTTTTCAACAAGGTGCCTGAAGATATCGGATCCTTCCATATCGTCATTGACGCCATATTCGGGATAGGGCTTACAAGGGAAGTTTCGGGAATATATGAAAAGTATATAGAATTGATAAACGGGGGGGCCGCCCCCGTGCTTTCAGCAGACATACCCTCGGGATTGTCCACCGATGAAGGCATACCCCTGAATATCGCGGTAAAAGCGACGGAGACCATATCTTTCGGAAAGGCGAAATTGTGCCTTTTCACTGAACCCGGATGCATATTTGCGGGAAAGGTTTCGACCGACCACATAGGCATTCCCGAACAGGCGTATGACAGGTCCGATTTGGAATGTGAAGCCCTGGACAGGAATTTTGCCGGGAAGTGGCTTAAAAAACGAAAAAAAATCACCTCCAAAGGGGATTATGGACGGGTTCTGGTGGTGGCCGGGAGTCCTGGAATGACAGGGGCCGCGGCGCTTTGCGCACATTCATGCTATAAAAGCGGATCGGGACTTGTTTATATGGCTGTTCCCGAATCAAAAATATTCGAATATGATTCCCTGGTCACGGAAGCCGTCTGCATCCCCGTGAAAGACTCGGGACATCCTTACATTTCCAAAATTTCATCAAAAGACATAGCAAAAGCAGCTAAAAAGGTTAACGCCGTCATCATAGGCCCCGGAATGAGCGAAGCGACAAATCCGGCGGATATATACAAAGAGCTCCTGTCAGGCACAGACGCTTTGATAGTAGCCGACGCCGGGCTGCTCAGGGACATGGCTGAAAACAAGGATGTGCTTGATTACGGCGGGGAAAAGAAGAAAGTGATAATAACACCGCATCCGGGGGAGATGGCTGCATTAACGGGAGAGTCTATAGAGAATATACAAAAAAACAGGATTTCAACCGCAGCCGGGTTTGCAGAAAAACACAATCTGATAGTATTATTGAAGGGCCATAAAACAGTAGTCACCGATGGAAGAAGGGTTTTTATCAACACAACGGGCAACCCCGGAATGGCGACAGCCGGAAGCGGGGATGTGCTGTGCGGCGCAATCGCTTCGTGTTTTGCAATCTGCCCCGATCCGCTTACAGCTGCAGCTTTGGGGGTATGGATTCACGGATCGGCCGGTGACATCGCCGCGGTGGAGCTTGGCGAATACGGAATAACAGCGGGAGACATGGCGGACAAGCTGGCATTGGCAATAAAGAAAATCACCGGAGTACGTGAATATGAATAAAATGCCTGAAAGAGCCTGGGCGGAGATAAACCTGGACAACATAGCGGCAAATCTAAAAGAAATCAAAAGATGTCTCGGCGGGGACGTGTTGATAAACGGAGTGATCAAAGCCGACGGATACGGGCATGGAGCCGTAATGACCGCGAAAACACTGTGCGATAACGGCATCGACATGCTATCCGTGGCAACACTGGACGAAGCTGTGCAGTTGAGAAACAGGGATATCCGGGTCCCCATACTTGTGCTTGGCTATACCGGCCGGGACCGGGTCGGGGAAATCATCGAAAACGATGCGACCGTATCCATCTTCAACGAGGACATTGCCCGTGAGCTTTCGCAGGGCGCTGTTTCGGCGGGTGAAAAGATAAAATGCCACATAAAAATCGACACCGGAATGAACAGGGTCGGTTTTGCATATTCCGATGAAGAATTGATTTTGAAGATATACGGAATGAAAGGCCTGGATGTAAAAGGCACCTTCACCCATTATTCGACTGCGGACGAGGAGGATGGGGATTATACAAACCTCCAATATGAAAGGTTTACCGGCGCAATAGAAAAAATCAGAAAGGCGGGTGTCGACCCCGGAATTTGTCACACGGATAACAGCGGAGGGGTGATATTGCATCCGGAAAAGGCGATGGACATGGTAAGGGCAGGCCTTTTGCTGTACGGATTGCATCCCTCGGAGGGAACGAAACTTGCCGGAAGGATCGAATTGAAACCCGCCATGGCTTTCAAGGCGAAGATAATACAGGTTAAAGAGATTGAAAAGGGGCTTCCGGTAAGTTATGGGAACAAGTACATGACCGATAAAGACACGGTTGTCGCAACGATTTCCTGCGGCTATGCCGACGGATATTCCAGGTCCCTTTCAGGAAAAACAAGTGTACTGATAAACGGCAGGAGGGTTCCCCTCATCGGCAGCATATGCATGGACATGTGCATGGCGGATATCACCGGCCTTGGCGAAAAAGTGAAAACGGGTGATGAAGCGGTGCTTTTCGACGGCGACATAACGGCGGGGGAGATTGCGGATCTCAGTGAGACAATCAATTATGAAATAATATGCAGGATAGGGATGCGTATACCCAGAGTATACATAAAGGGCGGTAAAATCATAAAAATCAGCAATTACCTACTTTAGTAAGCGGTTTGACCGACTCAGGGGCTGAATATATAATTAATCCGCAGGATGAAAAAAATCGGAGGAACAAAAGATGAAACCAAGAACAAACACAGTGCTTACAGTGATTTTTGCAGCGGTGGTGCTGCTTGCGGGAATGGCAAAAAGCGCATCGGGGCAGGACCTGGTGCTCGCAAGTGTCGATTATGTCGATTCGAGGTTCAACGAGCTCAGCACGAGGATAAGCCAGTTGTCCTACACAGGTACGGTCGGGGGGACTACGGACTCCAACACGATGACAAGGGTCAACAATCTCGAAGTCCAGACAACCTCGCTGCAAAAGGAAGTGGACGATTCCACCAAAAGGATGAACTTCATAGACAATACGGTCAGGAATCTTTCCGACGGCACATTATACCAGGTTATAAAACTTGATCCCGGTGTCAAGGTTATAGCCTCCGGAACAGGCGAGGTGATTTTGCGAAGCGGTACCGCAAAAGTCATCGGAAACGAACATGGTGAAGGGATTTCCGACCTGACCGCCGGCAGGGAGATAAAAGACGGTGAAACCATACAAAAAGACCATCTGCTTCTTGTGCCAAGGGGCGACGGCAGGGGCATAGTCACCGAGACCATATGTTATATTATTTATAAGGGGCTCTATTATACGCAGTGACGATAAAAGGATGATATCCATGGATTTTAAATTTTACATGCCGACAGAACTTTATTTCGGAAGAGGGTGCCTTGTTGAAAACTCCGACAAAATCAAGCTCGGGGAAAAAGCGCTGATTGTGACCGGAAAAAGCGGAGCATTGAAATCGGGAGCCCTGAAAGATGTAAAAGGGATTCTTAATGGAAACGGGATTGAATATTCAATATTCGACCGGGTTGTCAACAATCCGGACCTCGATAATGTGACACAGGGGGCTGAATTCGGGAAAAAGGAAAAAGCCGACCATGTGATAGCAATAGGGGGTGGCTCGCCCATGGATGCGGCCAAGGCGATTGCGGCCCTTTGTACAAACGACATGGACGCAACAGGGCTTATAGAGGGGGAAATCGGGGAAAAACCCCTTCCACTTATAGCCGTGCCCACAACTTCGGGGACCGGATCCGAAGTGACACCCTACTCGATCCTGACGGTTCCGGGACACAGGACCAAAAAGAATTTTTACAGCCCCATGAGTTTCCCCGCATACGCCTTTGCGGATCCCGAATACACGAAAAGCATGCCCTGCGAAGTGACTGTCGATACTGCATTTGACGCCTTTTCGCACCTGTTGGAAAGTTATCTGTCCGTTAAAAGCAATCCCCTTAACGATGCGGTCGCCCTTGAAGGCATAAGGATATGGGCCGAGTGTGCCGGAGCGCTGGCAAAAGGTAATTTCGATTACGCAGTCCGGGAAAAACTGATGTATGCCTCCACGGTAGGAGGGGTTGCGATAACGCATACAGGAACAACAATAATACATGCAATGGGATATTCCCTGACATATTTCAAAGGGATCCCGCACGGGAGGGCCAATGCGATGTTGATAGGCGAATATCTTAGGTATAACTATGAAGCATCCCGCGAAAAAATAGATAAGGTCATGGAATTGACCGGGTTGGGAGACATTGGGGGCGCCGGGGAGTACTTTTTGGAAAACATCGGGGGGAAACCGGTTCTGGACGAAAACGAATGCAGGTTATATGCCCGGTTGGCGGCCACGCAGGGAAGCGTCGGATCCAACCCGAGGGATACGGGGGAAGAGGACATATATGAAATGTTCAAATCTGTTTTTGGAGGCGGAGTATGAAGGGGGATGCGAGAATACTTGTCATTAACAATGTCAAGGAGGCAATAGCGCATATCACTGCGATCGGAGCGGAGGAGGGAAGGGCCGAATGGCTGGCAAGCAAAGCAAACTTTCTTACTGTGAAAATCGACGACGTTCCGGTGGGGGATGCGATCCTGCTTAAAAACGACGCCCTGGAAATGGGAGCCCATGCCGTCTATAACAAAGGCGTGTATCAGGGCAGCGTCGATTGCACCGACGTAATAGTCGCCGGGTCCAGGCGTGAGATTGAAAGACTTTCAAAAAGGCTCAGGCTAAGGAATGAAAACACAGCGAAAATATCGGCATCGATCGACTTCCTGTTGAAAGCGGATTCGTCGAAAATCACGACTTTTTTGTGCCGTGACAAAAGGATACAGCTTGGAGGCAGGACGATAACCATGGGTGTTCTTGCCGCAGGAGCCGAAGACGACGGGAAAAGCCTTGTGGAAAAAGCCGAGAAAATCATTTCCGACGGCGCGGACATAATTGAGATCACACGGTCGACGTCATTTGAATCGGGTCTTTCCAAAGCCGAGTTCACAAAGATAATAGACACAATCAAAAACCACAGCAACATACCCATATGCACCGATGTGTCAACCACCGAAGAAGCAAAAGAAATGCTATATGCCGGTGCGGACATAATAAATGATTCCGAAAGCGGAAGGGATGATCCGGGAGTTGTCAAAACAGCAGCCCGGTTCAATGCGGGAATAGTCATCATGCACACGGATGAAATGAATCACAGGGGGGACGTAATAGGGGATATAATGGCGAAATTCAGAAAAAGGATAAGACTGTGTCAGGATTCGGGTATAGGCATCAACAGCATAATAGTGGATCCGGGATTGGGATTCGGTAAAACAGTGAATCAAAACCTCGGCATCATAAGAAAGCTGAAAGAGATAAAGTCCATCGGGGTTCCGCTGATGGTAGGGCCTTCGGGCAAGGGCCTCTATTCGCGAATAACCTCACCGGGAGAAAATGAAAACCTTGAAATCATCTCTTCTGTTGTATCATTAGCCATTATCAACGGTGCGGATATTATAAGGATACATGACGTGAAAAGGATAAAAAACGCCGCGCGTATTATCGACGCGGTTACAAAAGCATAATACCGGAGAAGAAAATGATTGCATACTTCTATATAGATTCCAAAAAAGCCGATGAAACAGCCGAGTGCGGGTTGAAGCTTTCGCTGTACGGCGAAAACATACTTGCGGACGAAGATCATCCGATCAGGGCGATCAGGGCGCTGCTGTCCCCCAAAGACGATATGGCAAGCTATAAAAACCCGGAGCTTGCATGTCTCAAACTCGATATCGACAATGACAAGCTTCTTGTCGCGGAAGAGACCTACCTGAAGACGGGAAAAAGGGATTGGTTCAACGAATCCGTGGTTCATGCTGAAAAATATATGCTTGGATCATACAGAAAACCGTGCTTTTTAATCACATTCACCGTGCTGGGGGAATATATAGGCATACTTGACAAATCCAGGGACGTGCCCGTGCTTTATGACCAATCGGAGGAACTGTATGTCCATAAGATCAAATCGGAATTTGAATACAGCGATGAAAACTTCTACGACCGGGCGTTGTACGGTTATCTGGCGGTAATGAAAAAAATGGGCCGGGCCGATGTTGAATGGCAGTCTGAAGGCTTGACGGTGTTTTCCATTGAAGGCAAAAAATATATAGTCGGGAACCCTGGAAATGAATAAGAAGATTCTTGATGAACTCTACAGCCGCCCCGGCGAGTACGTTTCCGGACAGAAGCTTTGTAAAATCCTGGGGGTTAGCAGGACGGCGGTCTGGAAACACATCCGTGAACTGACTGAACAGGGTTACGATATAAGCGCCGAAGGCGGAAAAGGCTATATGCTGCAGGGGACCGGGGATGTTTTGAACGCTTATGAAATATCCAGAAGGATTCCGAAAGACATAGAGGTGCATTACATAAAAAGCGTAGATTCAACCAATAACCTGGCAAAAAGGTCCGCAGGCTTGACAGGAAGCGATTTCAGTGTCATTGCCGCCGGAAGCCAGTCCGGCGGAAGAGGCCGTATCGGAAGGAAATTCGAATCGGCAAATGAAAAAGGGGTGTGGTGCTCTTTTTTGCTAAAACCCGACATGGAACCGGAAAAAGCCCTAGCTGTCACCATAGCCTCCTCCATAGCCGTTTGCAGGACGATTGAAGAGGTGTGCGGCGTTAAAGCGGGAATAAAATGGCCCAACGATATAATCGTATCAAACAGAAAGGTATGCGGAATATTGTCCGAAATGAGCTGTGAAACCGGCGTGATAGATTATATAGTAATTGGAATCGGCATCAATGTCCTGCAGGAGGAAAAGGATTTTCCCGAAGACATCCGCGACAAAGCCTGTTCCCTTTATATGGAAACAGGAAGAGAATTCAGTCGTGCGGAAATAACAGCTTCGTTATGTTATAATATGCAGGAGGTGTTCGGTTATCTAAAAAGAGGACATATAAGCGAGGTTCTGAAGGCTTGGGATGATTACACATTGACAGACGGAAGACGCATAAGAGTGTTAAAAAACAAGGAAAGCCGTGAGATGACGGCCGTGGGAATTGACGAACGGGGAAGATTGATAGCGGCTGACGATAAAGGAAATGAAATCAGGTTCACCTCGGGTGAAATATCCGTCCGGGGGATTTTGGGATATATTTAAAGGAGGAAAGGATGGCTCAGCCAGACAACGGTTCAAATCACAAAAACAATAAAGGCTATTATAGCAAGAACAAAAAGCACTATAAAAGCGGCAGCTACAAAAAAGGCGGAAACTACGGCAAAAAGGGCAGCACGGATAATGACAGGCAGGATAAAAACGCCGGTTCCGCAAAAGCAATTTCCGGCAGCAAAGCAAACAAAAACGATAATAAAAACGCCAAATCCGACAACGGGAACAGGAAGTATTACAAAAAGAAGAACTATAGGAAGAAAAAACCGGATCATGTAAAGAGACCCGAAGTCGAGACGGCGGAGGATATCAAGAGGGACATACAAAGAATCGAAAAAGAGATAAGGCTGGAGATTGAAGAAATCAGAAGCATGAGAGGATAGATGACATTATGCTGCTTCTTACAATAGATGTGGGAAACACCAACATAGTCGTAGGCGTATATAGTGAAACAAAACTACTACATGTCTGGAGACTTGCAACCAACAAGGAAAGAACCAGCGATGAATTCGGTGTGTTTTTTCTCTCAATGTTTCAAAACGAGGGACTGGAGCCGGAGATGGTCCGGGATGTCATAATATCCACTGTGGCGCCAAACATCATGTATTCCCTCAGGCATTCAATAAGGAAGTATTTCAACTGCAAACCCATAATGGTGGAACCCGGGATAAAAACCGGGCTTAATATAAAAATTGACAATCCGCGGGAATTGGGGGCCGACTTGATCGTTTGCGCCGTGGCTGCGAACAACATCTACAAATGCCCTGTTATAATAGTCGATTTCGGCACGGCGACAAAGCTAAGCGCGGTTTCAGGCAAATGTGAGTTTATGGGAGTGGTGATATGTCCGGGAATCCGTGTTTCCGCCGACGCCCTGACCCAAAAAGCGGCAAAGCTTCCCAGAATCGAAATTGAAAAACCTCCCCGTGTAATCGGAACCAACACCGTTGACAGCATGCAGTCCGGACTTGTTTACGGCAATGTGGGGAAAATAGACTACCTTATCGAAAAAATGAAGGAAGAGATGGCCCGGGCGGGTGAAGACAGGGACTCCATCCACGTGGTGGCGACGGGCGGTCTTGCCAGGATGATAGCCGGAGAAACCACGCGAATCGACGAAACAAACGGCCTGCTGGCGCTTGAAGGTCTCAGGATCATATATGAAAAGAACAGGAAAGAATGAGTATATAAGCCGGTTTCTTAAAGATAACATAAAAAGGAAACCTGTAAGTTTTCACATGCCGGGACACAAATACGGCCGGTTCCCATTCGGGCGCACGGCTGTCTGGAAACACGATATAACGGAATTGGCAGGGGCCGACAACATAAAACAACCGGAAGGGATCATAAAATGGTCTTCCGGGTTCATATCGCAGGCATACGGATCCGATGAAACAATTTTCCTGACAAACGGCACAACTTCGGGAATACTGGCGGTTATGAGATACGCCTCTATAAAAGGGGGTGGCATGGTTTTGTCGCGCAACTGCCATATGAGCGCGATAAACGGTGCGGCTTTGTTCGGCGTTAAAACCGTGTTTGCAAAATGCAATGTTGAAAGGGATGTTGCAATGCCCGTGTCACCCGAGGCGATAAGACAGTGTGTCGACCAAAACAGTGATGTGTGCGGCATCCTTGTCGTTTCCCCCAACTATTACGGCATGTGTGCCGACCTGGAGGCGATCGGACGGATTGCGGCCGAAAGGGGTGTTTTCCTCGCTGTCGACGAAGCTCATGGCTCCCATTTCAATTTCTGCGGCATGAGGGATAAAAGCGCTTTAGCCGCCGGAGCCGACATTGTGTGTCACAGCCTTCACAAGACTATGCCGGTTTACAATCAAGGGGCGCTTTTGCATATCAAAGGGGGAAGGGTTGACAGTGAAGCTATCCGGACGGCAGTTTCAATGCTTGAAACCAGCAGCCCGTCATATCCTTTGCTGGAGTCCGTTGAAAGGGCGGTTAACGACTACCGTTCGAACGGAGAGGGCTATTACGCGGAACTGGCAAAGGAGATCGGAAAATTCACGAAGTGTATTTCGGATATCGAAGGGGTTTCCATGGTGAAAAACGATGATTTCACCAGATTGGTCATAAACGTGGCTCAAAAAGGAACCGGATTCGATATCATGGACATTCTTTCAAAGGGATATGCTGTTGACATGGAGGCGTCCGACAATTTCAACATAGTCGGAATAGCGACGCCTTCAAATCGAAAAAGCGATTTAAAAAAACTTGCAAAAGCCCTTGAAGACATAAAAAAGCCAAATCATGAAAACACAAGTACCCGTTTCCCGGATATGCCGGAAAAGGTTATGGAAATACATGAAGCCATGAAAAAACCAGCGGTCCGGACGGACACGGACAAGGCTTCCGGCGGGATATGTGGTACAATGGTAGTGCCCTATCCGCCGGGAATTCCATTGGTCTGTCCCGGAGAGAAACTGGAACCCGGGACGATAAGGTTCATTCATGAACTTGTCGATCATGGAC
>CAZWVS010000009.1:0-22381 GCA_964636935.1 uncultured Clostridiaceae bacterium | reverse complement strand
GCTGCGTTAGGGAAAGCGCGGAACAGAAAGTTTTCGGACATCTGGGCGAGATGAAAAAATTAAAAACCGAAAACCCGGATCTGGTGGTCGCCCTTTGCGGATGCATGATGCAGCAAAAGGGCATGGCCGATAAAATCAGACGCAGCTACCCGTATGCCGATATTGTGTTCGGCGCCAACAGCATGCACAGGCTGCCTGTGCTTTTGCATAAGGTTTTGACCGAAGGCGGGAGGGCTTATGAGGTCTTTGATGACATATCCCGTGTTGTAGAAGGCATGCCTTCATTAAGGGAAGAGGGCATAAAAGCCTATATCCCCATAATGCACGGCTGCAACAATTTTTGTTCATACTGTATTGTCCCCTATGTAAGGGGAAGGGAAAGAAGCAGGGCGCCGGAAGACATAATTGACGAAGTCAAAAGACTTGCACTGGACGGGGTCAGGGAAATAACACTGTTGGGCCAGAACGTCAATTCATATGACGGCGGAATAGGGTTTTCCGCGTTGTTGAACAAAGTCGCAGGGTGCAAGGATATAAGGCGGATACGTTTCATGACTAGTCATCCCAAGGATATAGATAGAAGTGTGATGGAAGCAATCCGTGACAATGATAACATATGCAACCACCTGCATCTGCCGTTGCAATCGGGCAGCAGCCGCGTTTTGAACATGATGAACAGAATCTATACGAAGCAAAGCTATCTTGAAAAAATCCGGATGGCCCGTGAAGTTGTTCCGGGAATAGGGTTAAGCACCGATATAATCGTCGGGTTCCCGGGCGAGACGGAGGAGGACTTCCTCGAAACCCTCGATGTCCTGGAACAGGTCGGGTTCGATTTCGCTTTCACATTTATCTATTCAAAAAGAAAGGGCACTCCTGCGGCGAAAATGCCCAACCCGGTCCCTGAAGATATAAAACACGAACGGTTCAACCGCCTGCTGGAGATTCAAAACAAGATAACCCTTGAGCAAAATGAAAAGTGCACAGGTGATATAATCGAAGTGATGGCGGAAGGCGCAAGCCGCACCGACCCGTCGATGATGACCGGAAGAACCGAAACAAACAAAATTGTCAATTTCAAATCCGACGGCGGAAAAGCCGGGGATTTCGCCGATGTTCTTATAATCGGCGCAAAAACATGGCATTTGGAAGGAGAACTGAAAAAATGGAAGTAATGAAAAAGGCCGGGGAGCTTGCAGCTGAAATAATAAAAACAAATGAATATGCAAGGCTTGCAAGCGCCAGGGAAGCGATGGAAGAGGACGATCAGGCCGCGGGACTCTTGAAGGACAGGACCTTGCTGAAAAAAGAATACTTGAAAAGCGCCCGTGAAGGCGCCGGTAAAAAAGAGCTTGAAATGATTGAAAACCTCATGGAGGAAAAGCACAAAGAAATAATGGATAATGAGATTTCAGGGGAGCTGGTAAGGGCCAAATCCGGATTTGACAATCTGATAAAACTCATAAACAGGGAAATCATGTCCAACATAGAGGAATGCGAAGAAGGCGGATGCGATAACTGCGACGGCTGCAGTTAAACCGGGAGGTCGATTTTTTGGCTGAATACACGCCCATGATGATGCAATATTTCGAAATAAAGAACAAGTATGAGGATTGTATTCTGTTCTACAGGCTCGGGGATTTTTATGAGATGTTTTTCGACGACGCCCTTGAAGCCTCAAAAGTGCTTGGAATAACCCTGACGGGGAGGAACTGCGGCATGGACGAAAGGGCGCCCATGTGCGGTGTTCCCTATCACAGCGCTGAAAACTATATCGCGAAACTGATATCCAAGGGTTACAAGGTGGCCATATGCGAACAGGTCGAAGATCCGGCCACTGCGAAGAGCATCGTAAAAAGGGATGTCGTAAGAGTCATAACCCCCGGCACCATAACCGAGGAATCCATGCTCAATGAAAAGAAAAACAACTACCTCATGGCTGTCTGCCGTGAAGGGGCGTGTTTCGGGCTGGCTGCATGCGACATATCGACTGGCGATTTTTACGCAGCGCAGACCACATGGGGGGACACTTTTTCCAAACTCATTGACGAGATTGTCAAATACAACCCGGTTGAAATAGTAATAGGCGCCGATTCCAAAGACGACAGCCTTGAAAAAGGTCTTAAAGAAGCGTCAGGCGCATATATTTCAACAAAACAGGAGAACTATTTCGACTTCAATGAAAATAAAACATATTTGGAGGGAAAGCTGGACGAATCATCATATAATGATTACGACTTATGGGTCAGGGCGGCGGCCGGTCTTCTAAAATACGTGTCAGAAACACGCAGGGCGTCTTTGGACCATATCGAATCCGTTGAGTACTATGTGCCCGAGAAATTCCTTATGCTCGATCCCAAGGCGAGGAAAAACCTTGAAATAACATCCAACATAAACGATGGCGGCAAAAAAGGAAGCCTGTTATGGGTGCTGGACAAGACCGCCACAAGCATGGGCGCCAGGATGCTGCGCAACTGGCTCGAGCAACCGCTTATGAACATAAACGACATCGACATGAGGCTTGACGCCGTTGAAGAATTCAAAGACGGGTTCATGCTTAGAATGGATTCAATAGAGCTTCTTAAAAATGTATACGACATGGAAAGGCTCACCTCGAAACTCATGATGGGCAGTGTAAACGGAAGGGACCTGAACTCACTAAGGGCGTCCCTGGAAATCATCCCTCACATTAAAAAAGTCCTTGAACCGGCAAAGGCGCATCTGACAAGGGGAATACTAAACGACATGGATGAACTCGGGGAAGTTTGCGACCTGATAAAGACTGCAATCAAGGAAAACCCGCCGGTTACGATAACCGAAGGAGGGTTGATCGAAGATGGATTCGACGAGGGAATCGACGAACTGAGAAAGGCTGCCGGAGGAGGCAGGGAATGGATCCTGGATTTCGAGGAAAGAGAACGTAAAAGGACGGGTATAAAGAACCTAAAAATAGGATTCAACAAAGTATTCGGATATTACATAGAGGTCACAAAATCAAATCTGGACATGGTTCCGGAGGATTATGATAGAAAACAGACACTGGCAAACAGTGAAAGGTACATAACCGAAGACCTTAAGATAAGGGAGACATCCATCTTGGGCGCGGAAGAGAAACTGAAAAGACTGGAATACGACCTGTTTGTGGACATAAGGGACAGAATCGCATCCCGCGGAAGCAGCCTAAAAAGGACAGCAAAGGCAATAAGCCGGCTGGACGCGCTGTGTTCTCTGGCCGAAGCGGCCGACAGGGGAGGCTACTGCAGACCCGTTGTAAACGAAACAGATGTCATAGACATAAAAAAAGGGAGGCACCCCGTTGTTGAAAAAATGCCCACATGCAGCGATTTCATAGCAAACGACACCTATGTGGACAATTCTGCAAACAGGGTGTTGGTAATAACAGGACCCAACATGGCCGGTAAATCAACCTACATGAGACAGACCGCATTGATAACGCTGATGGCCCAGTCCGGAAGCTTTGTGCCCGCCGGGGAAGCCTCGATCGGCGTGACGGACAGGATTTTCACCCGGATAGGCGCCACGGACAATTTGGCGGGGGGGCAGAGCACTTTCATGATGGAGATGAACGAGGTGGCTGAAATACTTAACAACGCCACCGGAAGAAGCCTGCTTATCCTGGATGAGATCGGAAGGGGGACAAGCACATTCGACGGTCTGGCCATTGCATGGTCGGTGATAGAATATATATGTAAAAGGAAAAACTGCCGGACGTTGTTTTCAACACATTACCATGAGTTGACGGAACTCGAGGGGAACATAGAAGGGGTCATGAATTACAGGATAACAGCAGAAAAGAAGGGGCGTGACATAATATTCCTGAGGAAAGTAGTAAGGGGCAGCGCAGACGAGAGCTACGGTATACAGGTCGCCCATCTTGCGGGTGTTCCCGAAACAGTTGTGAACAGAGCGGCGGAAATACTTGAGGAACTTGAAAAAAACGACCTGGGTAAAAAGGGACGGATCAAAAAAGGCATAAACATAGACGGCCAGATGAGCATAATGGATTACAACAGCAGAAAAGAAGGTGAAGAGTATGTCCTGAAAAACATAAAGGATCTGGACGCTCAGAACCTGACCCCCCTGGAAGCGTTAAATAAATTGTTCGAGATGAAAAACAAGCTCGGTTAGGTGTGGTGAAAATGGCGCGTATTATAATACTTGATGAGAATACATCGAATCAGATTGCTGCCGGAGAGGTCATTGAAAGGCCTGCCTCCGTTGTCAAGGAGCTGGTTGAAAACTCAATCGACGCCGGTGCGGATGCGATTTCAATTGAAATATCACGCGGCGGGATAGCCATGATAAGGATTACGGACAACGGCTCCGGGATACCTACCGAAGATGTGGAAATGGCCTTCGAAAGACACGGAACAAGCAAGATACACAGTTCGCAGGACCTTTCTGTAATCAGGACCATGGGATTCAGGGGGGAGGCCCTTCCGAGCATAGCCAGTGTCTCAAAAGTCGAAATGGTCACATCTGATAACAACGAAAGCAAAGGGGTTCTTTTAAAGCTGGAGGGCGGGGAAGTCACCGATTTAAGGGACAGCGCCAGGGAGCAGGGGACGACGGTCACTGTAAGAGAGCTGTTCTATAACACGCCTGCCCGATATAAGTTTCTTAAAAACGACACAACAGAAGCAAGATACTGCACGGATATCGTTTCACGGCTGGCGCTTGCACATCCGGATATCAATTTCAAATACATATCTTCCGGAAATGAAGTCATCAGAACCCCGGGCGACAACAATCTGAAAAACGCTGTTTTCTGCGTTTACGGAAGGGAGATATCCAAAAACCTTTTCGAAGTCGTTTACGACGACGGGACCTATTCAATAACCGGCTATGCGGGGAACCGGGCCGTGTCCAGGGGGAACAGACAGTATCAGACGGTATTTGTAAACGGCAGATATGTAAGAAGCCCGGAGGTTTCAAAGGCTGTGGAGAGGGCATACGAAACCGAGATTATGAAAGGTAAATTCCCTTTTTTCATATTGGATATCAGAATGAACCCTGCAATAGTTGACGTGAACGTCCATCCCGCCAAATCCGAGGTCAGGTTTGCAAAAAGCGGGGAAGTCTTTCAGGCGGTACACACTGCGGTGAAAGGCGCGCTGGATTCGGGAAGGGGTATGGCCGCCGGAATTCCCGACAGAAGGAAAGACCTCGGGCAAAGCAATGCCTATGCCGCATATAATCCTGAAGGCGAACAGGAGTCGATCCGGGTGAAGGATTTTAAAAAAGAGGAGAAATTCGACAGCGGCCGTGCCGATCCGTTTCACCGCGCGCTAAAAGAAACAAGGGATATGTTCTATAAAATGCCGCAAAAAGAAGAAGCAGAAAAAGAAAACAATTTTACAGGGCATGAAGAAGATGGGAGCAAAGAACCGGAAAGGGATATAGATATTCTTGAAAACGCACAATACTCCGGTGTGCTTTTCGATACATTTCTTATAATGTCCATAAGTCGTGACGAAATTGTCCTGATAGACCAGCATGCCGCGCATGAAAGAATAAATTACGAAAAGTTGCTCAGTAAGTACAAAAACAGGAAAATGGAATCGCAGGTGCTGCTATCTCCGCTTGCCATAGGGCTTTCCCAGCAGGAAGCGATTTACGCAGACGAAAACCGCAGGCTTTTGGAGGAAGTGGGTTTTTCGTATGATTTCATCGGAAGCAGCGATGTGGCTCTACGCAGCATCCCGGCAGATCTTTCAAAATCCGACCCCGAGGGTATATTTAGGGCAGCCTTGGACAGATTGCATATGAATAAAGGGCAAAACAAGGATTTTCTTGAAGAGGAGGTCCTTTACGGAATGGCGTGTAAGAGTTCCGTAAAGGCAAACACAAAGCTGGCAAGGGCTGAAATCGACAGTTTGATAAAGCAACTCGGAAAATTGGACAACCCCTATACCTGTCCCCACGGCAGACCCCTGGCGGTCAAGCTGGAACGCAGGGAACTGGAAAAACTTTTCAAGAGGATAGTATGAAACCGGTGATTGTAATTACAGGTCCGACCGCATCGGGGAAAACCGCCATCGCAGTGGAAACCGCAAAAATGATAAATGGGGAGATTGTGGGCGCCGACTCGATCCAAATCTATAAAGGCCTTGATATAGGCAGCGCAAAGCCTCTTTTGAATGAAATGCAGGACATAAAACATCATATGATCGACATGGTGCAACCCGATGAGGAATACAGCGTGGCAAGGTTCAAGAAAGAAGCAGAGGAATGCATCCGGACGATAAAAGCCGAGGGGAGAGTGCCTGTAATTACAGGCGGAACGGGCCTATATGTCGACGCCCTTGTGAAAAATATCGATTTCAGCGAAGACACAGCACCTGGTGTAATAAGGGAAAAACTGGAGAAACTGCTAAATGAAAAAGGTGCGGACCACTTGCACAGGCTGCTGTGTAAAAAAGATCCGCAGGCCGGAGAGGCCATTCATCCAAACAACACAAAAAGGGTGATACGCTACCTGGAAATACTTGAAAAGCACGGAGGAACAATAAAAGAATATCAGCAAAGGGCTGTTTCGAACCCGTCAAAATGGGATTATTCAGTCTACGTCTTAAAACCGGAACGGCATTTTCTTTACCGGAGGATAAACGACAGGGTGGATAAAATGATAAGTGCAGGACTGGCGGACGAGGTGAAAGGGTTGCTGCAGACCGGCCTTGACAGGGAATCGCAGTCCATGCAAGGGATAGGATATAAGGAAACGGTGATGTACCTAGACGGTCTTGTGACAAAAGACGAATTCATAAGAATTTTAAAAAGAAACACCAGAAGATATGCAAAACGGCAGTACACCTGGTTTTCAAGATACAAAGACGCACACATAATCGATTTGGATGAAAATTCCGACACCGCCGAAATCGCCGGTTTCATCTCAAAAACATTCAAATAATAAAATAAACGGCCAACCGCACACCCCCAAACCTGCACACCATAACCCAAATCAAAGCCAAATCAAAGGGTGCCCTAAAAAATTCAATGCATATTCCGGAAGATAATCAAAGGGTGCCCTAAAACAAAAGTGTTTGTTCGAGCCGGAATTTGAGTGCATTAAACCAAAGGGTGCCCTAAAAAATTCAAAGCATATTCCGAAAGTAAATCAAAGGGTGCCCTAAAAGAAATGGTTTTTTTGATCAAGAATTTCAGTGTTTAGATAAAGGGTGCCCTAAATGATTTGCATATGTGGATTGATTATCAATGATTGTTATGCAATACTTGAAATTGTGAGGGGGATACAGTAGTATGTTAATAGAAAGAGAAAGGGGTAGTGCCGTGTCAAAATCAGTATCCATGAATTTGCAGGATGTTTTCCTGAACCAGCTAAGAAGAGAGAGAATTCCCCTGACAATCTATCTCACAAACGGGTTTCAGCTAAAGGGGATTATTAAAGGTTTCGATAATTTTGTCATTGTAATAGAGGCCGAAGGCAGACAACAGGTCGTATATAAACATGCAATATCCACAATTTCGCCGATGAAAGCTGTAAATCTTATCTTCAAAGAAGAAAAAGAAGAAAAAGAAGAAGTCTGATAGAAAAACACCCGCGAAAAAACGGGTGTTTAATATTTCGCAACACAATAGGCTTAGCGCGAACAGGGCACCATTTACCGATTAATATTCAATCTCAATCATATCGCCTTCAATTTCAATAACACATTCAACCGGGTTTATACCAGTTAGGCTTTTCGAGCGCATATCAGGCTGGGAAAAGCCGAAATAGATAGTGTATTCTCCCGGAACCACGACCCTGAGGCCTTGTTCGTTTATCGAGGAAAGCTCCCTTGGTCCGATGGTAAATGAAACGGTGTCGGTTTTCCCCGATTTAATAAATATGTGTTTAAAAGCCTTGAGCTCATATAAAGGGTACCCGTGGCCGGAAGCCGGTGTTTTCACATACGCTTGAACCGTTTCGCCCGAATCGAAGTTTCCCGCGTTAAAAATTTCAAAAGTGAAATCGACGGAGCCGCCAGCTTCTATTTTCGATTCGTGTTCACAGGCCGGATTTATTGTGAAATCGGAATATGTCAGACCGTAGCCGAAGGGGTAGAGGGGAGTGCCGGTGAAATATCTGTAAGTCCTTCCCTGCATCGAATAGTCTTCAAAGGGCGGGAGCTGATCATCCGATTCGTAAAAAGTCAATGGAAGCTTTCCCGAAGGGCTGAAGTCGCCGAAAAGAACTTCTGCGACGGCCCTGCCTCCAAGAGCGCCCGGGTACCAGGCTTGAATGACCGCATCCCCTTTGGAGTCCGCATTTCCAAGGGCGACGGCGCTACCGCTCAAGTTCACCACAATCACCGGTTTGCCGGTTTCGGCCAATAAGCCGATGAGCATATCCTGAAGTCCGCGTAAAACTATGGAATCCCTGTCGCCGCCACCGAACTCCGGATACCTCGGGTCGGCTTCCTCGCCTTCGATTTCAGCATTGAGTCCCGTGACTGCTATAACGACATCCGCATGGCGCGTGCATGATACGGCTTCGGACAAAAGCAGCGCCTCGTCTTCCCGGGGTTCCGTTTGACATATATGGCAGCCTTGGGAATAGTAAATTTCGGATTCGGATAAAACCTCCCGTATCCCTTCCAGCACCGTTACGGATTCGGAAGGCACGCCTTTGTAATTTGCAAGAAGCACATCCCTGTCATCGGCATTGGGGCCGACCACGGCAATCCTTGATATGTTTTTCGACAAGGGGAGTATGCCGTTGTTCTTAAGAAGGGTGATAGACTTCTTGGCGGCTTCCAGGGATTTGGCATGGTGCTCGGGGCAGTCGTTTACAGAGTAGGGAATCGAGGCATAGGGGACCGATTCAGGCGGGTCGAACATGCCAAGCCTCATCCTGGCTTCAAAAAGCCTTGTGACGGCCTTGTCGATTTCCGCTTCATTTATCAACCCCTGAGCATAGGCGGATGAAAGGGAGGCATATGTGTTTCCGCAGTTTAAATCGCATCCCTTTTTAACGGCAAGCGCTGCCGATTCCGGAGCGGAGGAGGTTATTTTGTGATGCAGATGTATGTCGCATATGGCATGACAGTCCGAAACGACATAGCCTTCAAAACCCCAGTCATTTCTAAGCACTTCCTCGAGAAGATAACCGCTGGCGCAACAAGCCTCGGAATTCACACGGTTGTAGGCGCCCATGACCGAATAAGCCCCCGCCTCCTTTATACAGTCCCTGAACGCGGGCAGGTATGTTTCAAACAAATCCTTGGGGGGAACCATGGCGTCAAACGAATGCCGCAGTTTTTCCGGACCGCTGTGAACAGCATAATGCTTGGGTGTGGCAACCGTTTTTAGATAGCGGTCGTCATCGCCTTGCATTCCTTTTACAAAAGCAGCGCCCATTCTGCCGGTCAGCATGGGATCCTCGCCATATGTTTCATGGCCCCGCCCCCAGCGCGGGTCCCTGAATATGTTGATGTTCGGGCTCCAGAAAGTAAGACCCTTATAGATGCCCGTGTCGCCATTTCTCAAAAATTCGTGATGTTTTGCGCGGGCCTCGTCGGAAATGACGCAGGCGCATTCATATACAAGGTTTTCATCAAAGGTTGCGGCCATGCCGATGGATTGTGGGAAGACTGTGGCCGTACCCGCCCTGGCAACCCCGTGAAGGGATTCGTTCCACCAATTATATGAAGGGATGCCGAGCCTTGGTATTGCCGGTGAGAAATGAAGCATCTGTGATATCTTCTCGTCGATTGTCAGCAGGTCCGAAAGCTCACGTGCCCTTTCCTTAAAACCGAGTGTGGTGTTTTTAAATTTATATTCCATGGAAAACCCTCCGCTTTGATTATAATCATACTTTATCACAAATTTTCACAAGCGAACTGACTTAGGAGACATTTCGGTTTGAGGAAAATATTAACAAATTGTTAATTTTGGGGCCACATGGCAATGATAATTATAAATAATGCTATAATCAGCTTAGTTATTAAATTTTACGGGGCAGGATATGAAACTAAAAATATTTCTAATAACCTTGGCGGTCGTTTTGCTTGTTCTTGCATCGGGGTGCGGGCTCCTTCCAAAAGAAGATGAGAGGCTGAGCCCGCCGATTAAAGAAGCAGGGGAAGTGTCCTACAGAACACAGGAAGTGTTCAGAAGCGACATAGAAAAAGCATTGAATCTGTTTGCTCAATGGAAATCCGAAGAAAGGGTTTCGTACTCATTCACTGAATATAACGCACCGCTGCTCGAAATCAAGGTTAACGCCGGCGACAAGATGAAACCCGGAGATGTGCTTGCAGTGCTCGACATCGGTGACATAGATAAAAGAATCAGGGATATGGATATATCCTGGCAGAGGCAGAAACTGTCCTATGAAAGGGTTTTGGAAAAGTTCAATGCAGGAACAGCGAGTGAATTCGACCTCAGGATAGCGGAGCTTGATCTCGAGAATGCAACCAACCAATACAATGATTTAAAGAAATATAAAGAAGGTTCACTGCTGGTTGCGGACACAGAAGGCACGGTGCTGAGTGTCATGAATGTCGAGCCGGGGGATGAAATAACAACCGGTAACACAATTATAAACGTTGCAAAAAGCGACAACCTTATTCTGCAGGCCACTTCTTCCCTCATAAGGAACGAACCGGTCAAAGTCGGCCATGAGGCAATACTGACAAGCAACAATGTGAAAATGAGCGGCACTATTTCAGAGATTTCCGGGTCTTTGGTGACAATAAAACCGGAAAAAATGCTCGACCGGTGGGAAATCGGAAGCACTGTGAGCGTGTCTGTTCCCATAGCAAGCGCACATGACGTGCTGGTCATCGACAGGACGGCCGTGAGCCATATCAGCGACAGGCAGTATGTAAGGGTGCTCGAGGACGGCATAGCCGTTGAGAAGTATATAACCACCGGGCTGAGCAGCGGAAGATACATAGAGGTGGTTTCAGGCCTGGAAGAAGGCGAAGAAGTAATACTCAACTGAGAGGGAGATAAAAAAATTGCTTAAATTGATTCTCAGAAAAATGGTGAAAAACAAATGGCTGGTTCTCTGCCTGATAATCGGATGCCTGCTCGCGGTATCCGTAATCGGTGCAATCCCCATGTATTCCGACGGGATTCTCCAGCGTATGCTGATAAAGGATTTCGAAAGGGCGCAGGAAGAAAAAGGATCCTTCCCGGCCTATAACAGATTCGAAGGCATCCTGGCCACCGTCAACAACCCCAACGACAAAATCACACTATTTAATTATTACGACGAAAACATAAAGGGGAGAATGGCAACCGAAATACCCATGGACATTCTGCTGGGATACACTTCAGTCGGAAGCCCGAACAGGGTGTTTCTGGATGCCAGGGAATGGCCCAAACTGTATCAGGAGATTTTGGACGGTAAAACATTTAAAAGCGTAAGCACTGGCAAGGCCAATGTTGAAGCCGTCGACAAGCTTCCGGAAATGGTTGAAGTCATCCAGGGCGAGATGTACAGCCCTGGAACCACAAGGATCGAAACCGAGGAATTCACCGGTCCGGTATATGAAGCCGTGGTCACAGCCGAAGCAATGCAGAGGAACCGATATTCCCTCGGAGGCATATACACATTGACCGCAAACAAAGACAACGAAGAATATATACTAAATTATAAAATCACAGGTGTTGTAAACGTAAAAGAGGAAATGAGCCCGTTTTTAACCATGGACTATTACGGAGTGTATTTCGATTATGACACATATCTAAACGCCATACTCAACGAAGAGGGGATGACGCTGGGAACTTGTGAATGGTATTATGCCTACGATTATTATCAATTCCGGATGTCGGATGCGCCTTTCGTGCTTGAAACCCTCGACGCCAATCACGAGTGGATAAGCGAAAACTACAACAGGCTGGATCAGACTTTATCATTCGAGGGCACCCTTATAGATTATCTCAGTAGATCCAACAAATTGTCCGGGTTGCTGCTTTTACTGGTTATCCCCGTCATATTGATGATAGGCTTCTATGTTTCAATGATTGCGCAGCTGATAATGGAGCAGGAGAAGAACGAGATAGCCATGCTTGAGAGCAGAGGCGCAAGCAGGAAACAGATATTCAACATATATCTGGGTGAAAGTGTGATTATAGGTGCAATTTCATTTGTACTGGGGATATTCGGAGCATATTTCATGACCAGGTTTATCGGGGCATCCAACGGTTTCATGGAATTTGTCAACCGGCGTGCCATGGAAACCACTATTGGATTTAAAACGATACTCTACAGCGCGGGCTGCACCATGTTGTTCATATTGATGATGATAGTGCCTGCGATAAAAGCCTCGAAATTCACGATAGTGCAGTTCAAACAGGGAAAAGCCGTATTCAACAGAAAACCCTTCTGGCAGAAAATGTACCTGGATCTCATTCTGCTGGCTATAGCATCCTATGCTTTGTTCAACTATAACAAATTCAAGGATTCAATAAGCTTCACCGAAGGGGGGCAGGTTGATTTCCTTATTTTCTTCGCTGTGACATTCTTCATACTCGGCGTAAGCCTATTTTTCATGAGGCTTTATCCATATCTGATAGACGGGATTTTCAGACTGGGCAAAAGCATATGGACACCTTCGATGTACGCCGCTTTCACATATGTTGGCAGGGGCGGGAGCATGCGCCAGTTCATAATGATATTCCTCATATTGGCTTTGGGTGTGGGAATATTCAATGCCAACAGCGCCAGGACAATCAACGAAAACACCACCGATATGATCCGGTATGAAAAGGGCGCGGATATTACGCTAAGCATAGGCGAACTTGGTTTTACCGAAGAGGATGAAGCGGTGGATTTATCAGACGCCGCATCCAAAATAAAGGCTTACGAGATAATTCGAGACTTTGAAGGGGTGGAGGCAATCACCAGGATATCAACAAACATTGTTGAAGTGAATTCATCCAAACGCACTGTCCAAAGACAAAGGGACGTTAAAATGATGGCCGTGACACCTGAGGAGTTCGGCAACGTGATATGGTACAGGGACGACCTGTACGACTATCATATAAATCATTATCTCAACCTTCTTGCCAGATACCCCGAAGGGTTCATCATAGCGAAACAGTTGGCAGAAACCCTGGAAGTGAGCCAGGGTGACATTATCGCCGTCAGAATCGACGGAAGGGACGTTGAAGGTCCATTGCTGGCCACGGTTGAGCACTGGCCCACATACGACAGATTCGAGAAAACGGATCGCAATGGCGATGTGATCGAGCAGGAACTTGTGGTAATGCATTATGACAATCTCCGCGCGGCAGTGGGAGAGGTAAGCGACATAGTATGGGTAAATAAGAAGGACGGGGTGCTGGACAGCGAGTTCAATAATTATCTTGTAGAAAACGAGATAACCCTGCTGAATGCGGTTTTCACCGATTATGAGGTTTCAGAAGCAAAGAAAGACCCCATGCTGCACGGTATGAACGGGATATTGACCCTGGACTTTCTTGTGACGATGATAATTTGCGGAGCGGGTTTTATAATCTTCTGGATCCTGTCCATCAGGCAGAGGGTTCTGCAGTTTGGCATATTCAGGGCAATGGGCCTGAAGAAAAGGGAACTGATTTCAATAATCATATGGGAGCAGCTGTTGATATCGGCCGTTGCGGTCATAATGGGGATATTGATTGGCGGGATAACCAGTGAATTATTCGTGCCCCTGTTCCAGATTGTTGAAACGGGAGCCGCGAGGGTGATACCCTTTGCGACGGCATACAGACGTCAGGATTACGTCAGGATATATGCGATGGTGGTCGCAATGCTTGCAATAGGCGTCAGTGCCATAGCGAGATTCACAACACATATCAAGATGGATCAGGCTGTCAAGCTTGGTGAGGAGTAACGGAGGGACGAATGAGCATTTACGAAACACATGAAATATGCAGGGAGTTCAAACAAGGCAGCCAGACCATCCATGCCCTGAAAAATATAAGCATAAGTGTGGAAAAACAGAGACTCACTATTTTCAAAGGAAGATCCGGATCCGGAAAGACAACGCTGATGAACATAATGGGAGGGCTGGACAGACCCACCTCGGGCAGTGTGTTCTTCGACGGGCGGGACATCACGAAGATGCATGAGTTTGAAAGGGACGACTTAAGGCGGACGGACATAGGCTTCGTGTTTCAGTCTATTGCCCTCATATCCGTTATGAATGCTTATGAAAATGTGGAATTCGGCCTAAGGGTTGCGGGAAAGAGAAGAGGCGACTGGGCGGATCAGGTCAAGAAAAGCCTCGACCTCGTAGGGCTTTCAAAAAGAATGCATCACAAACCTCATCAGTTGTCAGGCGGGGAACAGCAGAGGGTGGCCATAGCCAGGGCGATAGTCCATCGTCCCAGAATTGTTTTTGCAGACGAACCAACTGCAGAGCTTGACACACACCTGGGCCTGCAGGTTGTGAAATTGTTTAAGCACCTTGTAACGGATGAAGGCATAACTGTTATAATGACAACCCATGATCCGAGCATGAACGAGATAGCGGACCATGTTATCTCACTTGAAGACGGCGAGGTAGTAGATGAAACTTAAAAACATTTTCAAGAATCAAACTGAAGAACAAAACGATACTGTTGAAGAGCGTGATTATGATTATGATCCTTCAAATGTCATCACATGCGAAAACCTTGTAAAAATTTACAAAACCAAGGACACGGAAGTAGTGGCGCTGCAGGGTCTCGACCTTGATATCAAATATGGGGAAATGATGGCCATAATCGGCAACAGCGGCAGCGGCAAGTCCACCTTGCTTAATATGATAGGCGGCCTGGACCGTCCGTCCGCCGGACGGCTCATTGTAAACGGGACGGACCTGTTAAGGATCAGGCACAGCGAAGTCACCGATTATAAGAAAAATACAGTGGGGTTCGTATGGCAGAACAACGCAAGGAACCTGATTCCCTATCTGTCGGCAAGGCAGAACGTGGAACTTCCCATGATTATCGCGGGCCGAAAAAGATTTCGTAAAAGGGCCGCGGAACTGTTGGAAATAGTCGGACTGGCCGACAGGATGAACAACAGGCTGAGGGAGCTTTCCGGAGGGGAACAGCAAAGGGTGGCCATAGCGATAGCCATGGCAAACGAACCCAGCATACTGCTGGCGGATGAACCCACGGGCGCCGTGGACACCTCGACAGCGACCCAGATTTTCCGGGCGCTTCGAAAACTGAACAAAGAAACAGGAGTTACTGTCATAATAGTCACACACGACAGGGGCGTCGCCAAAAACGTGGACAGGGTGGTGGCAATAAGCGACGGGAGAACCAGCAGCGAGTTCATTCGCAAAAAGAGCTACAAAGAGGAGCTGGAGGAAATCGACAGGATGAGCGGTGTGGAGGAATCCGAAACGCATGAAGAACTTGTTGTAATAGACAGACATGGCAGACTTAAACTGCCTGAAGAATATATGGAAAAGGTCGGACTCATTCGAAACAGCAGGGTGAAGATGGAGATGGAAGGCGAAGACATCGTCATAAGCAGGCCGGTTGACGGGGAAGCGGAGGATGAAGTATGAAAAAATTGATTTTTATATTGGCATCCCTTGTTTTAATCATGGCTATGACGGGATGCGGCGAATCCGTTGAAAAAGATCCCTTTGCAGATTTTGTGTATGAAAGGAAAGAAGAAAAACCTAATGTTCAGCCTGTTGAAAGAAGGGATTTCGAGGTCTATGAGACGATCTTCGCACAAAGCATACCGAAGGCAAAAATAACCCATAAATACAATGAGGTGACCGGGTATTTCAACGAATACACGGTTGATCTTATGGACGAGGTTTCAAAAGGCGATGTGGTCGCGGTTCTTGACGCCGGTGAGCTGGGCAAGGAAATCAGGGATCAGAAAATCGCATATGAAAAGGCAAGGCTTATTCATGAACGGGCTGTCCTTAGATATGAGACAACGGGCGAAGGCGAATTCGAAATGCGGACAACGGCGCTCGACTTCAAATATGAAGAGAAAAAATACAATGAGCTCCTTGAAAAAAGAGAAGCCCTTGAGTTAAAGGCGGAACTTGACGGGATATTTTCAAAACGTTATGTGCGTGCCGGTGACTTTATAACCACGGATACGGCGATATGCGACATCACCGACGAGTCGGAGATATATGTTTCTTTTGAAGATGATGAAAACAGGGGCATAATAGTCGGATCCACGCTGGAGATACAAATCAGGAACAGCACGGATATTATAAGTGCCGAAGTCATCAGAATCGACGGAGAAAAAATTATCATGAAGCCTGAGCGGGTGCATTCCTCATTTGAAAGGACAGGCACCCTTGTATATGTCAGGATCCTCAGGGACAAAAGGCTGGATACGCTCGTAATCAGCGACAAAAGCATTCATGAGGAAGCAGGAAGACAGTTCGTCTATGTGTACGAGGACGGAAATGTAAACGAAAGAGTCATTAAAACAGGAATTTCGGATTCAGGATATACCGAGGTCCTGTTCGGGCTTGAGGAGGGTGAGCTGGTTGTTGAATAGAATGATTGACTGTCAGGCAGTGAATGAAACCGGCGGAGGATTGTATAAATGATCAGAAAACTATTATTAATTGCAGCAGCAGCGGCTATTGCCATATCATCAACGGCATGTTCGTATTTCCTCCCCACGGAAAGGGAGGTCAAGGCACCCCCGCTTATTAAGTCTGAAAAAATCATCATGCCTACGACAAAGATAAGAAAGGGCGACCTGGTGGTTTTTCATGATCTGGAATCCACCTTTGTTCCGGAACCGACAAACATAGCGGTTGGCGAGCTTGAGAGAAGCGGCAACGTAGAGCGCATATATTTTGACAAAGGCCAAAAAGTAGACAAGGGCGACCTTGTCCTTGAACTTGACACGGACGCCGTTAATGAAAGGCTGATGCAGCAGCAAATCGCACTGGAAAAAGCCCGCCTTACATATGAAGAGAACCTTATCCTTTATGAAACAGGAAAGATAGACCGATACACGCTGGAGTTTTCAAGGCTGTCGCTGGAATCGGCGCAAAACTACATGCACGACCTTGAAAAGGAATATGAACAGCATTTCGTATATTCGCCTGCCGACGGTGTCATAGTCGAGATGAATTTCACCGAAGGAGCCAGGGCTTGGGGCCCCGTATTTTCGATAGCCGATCCGGGAATCGGTGTTTTCGAGGTAACAATGGAGGTCAATGCAAACAACAGGACGCCTGCAGAAATGGCACTTATGGGACTCGACATAGGTGATCCCGTCACCATTATATATCAGGGTGAAAAATATGAAGGTGAGATATTCAGGGATATCGGAGCTTATTACATGGAAATTGGATACGACTCTGTAGACAACCACACACATGCAACAACAAAACAAATTCCGGAAGGTATAACTTTCGGTAAAAAAGCCACTCTTAGAATTATTGTCGAGGAATCGCTAAACGCAGTGGTCATACCGATGGGTGCGGTCTATTCGCCGGAAGACGCGCCTTACACATATGTCGTCAAAGGGGAGCTTATAGAAAAAACATATATTGAACTGGGGATGGACGACGGTGCTTTCTACGAAGTTGTTTCAGGGCTGGAGGAAGGCGACATGATTCTCAAAGTCAATTGAGTTTTTGTAAAATCCGCTAAACAAATAATCATATAAAACATGAATGCCCCCGTCCTGTGTAGTATAATGGCAATAACACGGATGGGGGTTTTAATATGGATTTATTTAAAAAGAAACTTGCGATAAACGGCGGGCCCAAAGTGGCTCCGAACGGGTTAAAAAACCGGTTTAATGTCGGGATTGAAGAAAAAAACGCTGTAATGCGCATGTTTGACGAGGCCATCGAGTCCGGTCAGGCACCCGGTTACAACGGTCCTGAGGAAGAGCGGTTTTGCAAGGATTTTGCTTCTTTGATGGGAGGCGGCCGTGCCGACGGCGTAAATTCAGGGACGACGGCGGTTTATGTCGCGCTAAGAGCGCTCGAACCCGAACCATTCTCGGAAGTCATTGTAAGCCCTATAACGGACCCCGGCGGCATTATGCCCATTGTAATGTGCAACTGCATACCGGTGGTGGCCGACTCGGCCCCCGGCGAGTACAACACGGGCGCAAAACAGATTGAAGAAAAAATCACACCGGATACAAGTGCGATCATAGTGTCGCATATAATGGGCGAACCGGCGGACATGCCGGGAATCATGAAGGTCGCTAAAAAGCACGGGCTAAAGGTCCTTGAAGACTGCGCCCAGTCACATCTGGCCGAACTGGACGGCAAACTGTGCGGAACATTCGGCGACGTCGCCGCATTTTCAACGATGTTCGGCAAGCATTTCAACACAGGCGGCCAGGGCGGGGTAGTGTACACAAAAAACGAAGACACTTATTGGAAATTGAGGCAATATGCCGACAGGGGCAAACCCTTCGGCCTCGAAGCCGGGGCCACAAACTGCGTCGCGTCCCTTAACTTCAACCTTGACGAGATATCGTCTGCCATAGGGATAGAGCAGTTGAAAAAGATCAGGGGGATTGTCGACGCAAGACGGAATTTCGTTAAAATACTTTCAAAAAAATTAGAAAAACTTGAAAGCATAAGCGTGCCTGCGGTCGATGAAGGCACCAAGTCGTCATACTGGTTCCTGAGGCTTAAGTTCAACGAAGACGCTGTGGACTGCGGTAAAACGACCTTCCTGGACGCGGTGGAAGCAGAGGGCATGCCTCTGATAAAGGACTACTCGTTTGCGCGGCCGTACCTGATGGACTGGTTTATAAATAAAAAGGCCTTCGGCACACAGGGATTCCCGTGGACATCCCCGCAGTACAAAGGGGAATACAAAAACGGATTCGATTGCCCCAACGCGGAAAAAGCCCTAAAAGAATGCTTCAACCTCCACATATACGAAAGCTGGGGCGAAGAAGAAGCCGAGCTCATATTCCGCGCCTTCCAAAAAGCCGAACAAGCATATATAAAAGGGTGCCCTGAAAATTGCTGTAGCTAAAACAACACTTTTTTTAAAACAAATAAAAGGGTGCCCTTAATTGAAATTGTTAACATTAAGGGCACCCTTTGTCTAAAATATGAAAAACAGCGAATAAGCAAAAGGTGAAAAGAAAGGTTTCCCAATGAGTTTTTACAATACCAAGAACCTATCGGGATATTTGGAAAATGACTGCACAGTTGTCATAACCGGCGACAGCCTTGCGTACAATAGGTATGATTTCGTCGCCGAGCAACGGCAAAACGCATGGGAATGTCCTTTAGCAATGAAATCCTGGTCATTTTTATTAAGAGATTATCTGATAAGCCACGGAAGAGGATGGGTGCCCGCAAGAGAAATTCCAATTGAAGGTGAAGACATCTCCCTGACACCTTTCACCGAAATAAATAAAAGGGTGCCCTTAAACGAAAAACTACCAATGGAAGATCACGGCATTTCAATAGTGACAAAAACCCAAACAGATATAAAAATAAAAGGGTGCCCTAAAAAAATACTGTATGTTGTGACGAATTCGGGGAGTGGAAGCGGTTTCAGAAGCAAGGAGAACAATTTTGATTTAACCGGCAATAAGGAACTTTTTAACGGCATCTATATTAAGTCTGTAAAAAACGACGGTATTTTACAAGATGTAAAATCAAATTCCACTATAAACCTTATAGGTGTTTCCGATGTGCTTACTAAAGTTTTTCTTACCGGCAGCGGAAGCAAAACAGCAGAATGGCTTTTGGAAAACATAGACAATAGAATAATGAAGCACAAACCTGATTTGTGTTTTATCATAATAGGAGCGAATAACAGGCGAAAGAATAATCCGCAGAGTTTTAGGGCAGCCTTTGAAATAATTGCTAAAAAGTTGTTAAATAGCGGGGTTGAAGTTGTTATACTGACCCCTCCACATTCAAACACCAGTGATCCTGAAGAAAAAGACGATATATACAACCCCAACCCTGAAATAACAAAACCGATTTTAGATGCTATTCATGAAATAGCACTGATGTACAACCTCACTTGTATTAACTTGTTTGAGCTTTTTAGCGGGATACCGTCCCATATATGGCGTTTTGACAACACACACTTTACAAAAGAGGGCAACCTTATATTGTATGAAAAGATAATACAAAATTTATTTGGAGGAATATGAAAATGAGAATTTTATTAATTACCGATCTTGAAGCGGTGGCGGGAGTTGTTGATAAAGACAATTGGACCAGTCCAGGCTCACCAAATTATGAGAAGGCAAAAAGATTGCTCACGCATGAAACCAACGCTGCGGTAAACGGCTTTATGGACGGGGGAGCGGACGAAGTTATTGTTGTGGACGGTCACGGCCCAGGGGCAATAGATGTGGAAATACTACATGAGGATGCAAAGTATTCCAGAGGAATCCCATCGCACCGCATATGTGAATATCTGAAAATCGATGCAATAGCCTGGGTGGGACAACATGCAAAAGCTGGAACTGAAGGGGCCCATATGGCGCATTCGGGAAATTTCACAGTTATAGATTACCGTTTAAACGGAATTTCAATGGGTGAATTCGGAAGAACCGCTGCGGGGGCTGGAAACTTTAAAGTGCCTCCCATTTTTGTAGCAGGGGACAAAGCTATTGCAAAAGAAGCCTTAAAATTATGCCCGGCAATCGAAACAGTAGTTGTAAAAGAATGTTTTGAAACCGGAAGCGGAGATGATATGACATATGAAGAGTATTATATAAAAAACACCGCAGCAATCCATGAATCTCCTTCCCGCTCCCGAAAACTTATTTACAAGGGTGCCCTAAACGCAATAAAACGGTTTAATGAAAACAGGGCACCCTTTAACTGCGTTGTTGTTGAACCTCCGTATGAACAGTTTCAAAGAATAAGGCCGACAGCGGGGAAAAGAGGATATGACATAATAATTAGAGCCGATACATTCGACGGACTGCTGTATGCAGAACCGGAAATACGCGAATGGGAATAACCTGCGAATCGATATGACAGGGTGTTGTGCCTATTCCTGATATTCAGTAATTTCTATTGTGTATAAAATAACATCTTCCAAGGGGGTGTCGGTCTCGGAATCAACGGGCACGGCGGCGATTTCGTCGACCACATCCATACCTTTGTAAACCTGACCGAAAACCATATGGCCGTCATTGTTGGAATTTTCCAGTGTATGACCGTTATCCAGCCAAGGGGTGCCTCCGATTTCAAGATATCGTTCAGCAACCTGCTCGTCAAATTCTTCATTTTCCAGCCATTTGACAGCGTTTTCATTCATCTTCATAGGTCGGGCCTGCACTATGAAAAACTGGCTCTTGTTTGTGTTGTAACCAGAGTTGGCCATTGAGACAGCACCACGGAAATGGTGAAGTTTACCGGTGAAATAATCCGGGAAGGGAGAACCCCAGACGCTTTCGCCCCCTGTGCCGGTACCGGTGGGATCTCCTGTTTGAATCATGAAACCATCAATAACCCGGTGAAAAATCATATTATCGTAATATCCGTTTTGAGCATGTACGGTAAAATTCTCAACCGCATCGGGAGCTTCGCTCTTAAAGAGCCTTATATGGATTTCACCCATGTTGGTTTTCATTATTGCGATTTGGTCACCCGGTTCGGGTTCGGCAAGCTGGTCCAAAGATGTCCTTGAGCAACCTGCTGCGAAAACAATCAGGGAGATTGCGATTATTATTATGGTTATTCGGGTTTTCATATCCATGGCTCCTCTTATATAATACTTATACAATTATGTTATAATTGCATGGAAATATCAAGAATAACGGAGGAGTAATGGGAAGTTACAAGGACAAAATCAGAAATTTTTGCATAATAGCCCACATAGACCATGGGAAATCGACCCTTGCGGACAGGATTATTGAAAAAACTGGGCTGCTTACTTCACGTGAAATGCAAAACCAGATACTCGACAACATGGATTTGGAACGTGAACGTGGAATAACAATAAAATCTCACGCAATAAGAATGGTATATAAGGCGTCAGACGGAAATGAATACATATTCAATCTGATTGACACTCCCGGACATGTCGATTTTTCGTATGAAGTGTCCAGAAGCCTTGCGGCATCGGACGGAGCCGTGCTGGTGGTTGATGCTGCACAAGGAGTGGAAGCGCAGACACTTGCGAATTTGTACCTTGCCTCAAACAGCGGTCTGGAAATACTTCCCGTAATAAATAAAATAGATCTGCAGGCGGCAAGACCCGATCATGTGATAGCCGAACTAGAGGACGCAATCGGGATAGAAGCTGCCCATGCTCCCAAGATATCAGCAAAAAACGGTATTAATATAGAAGAGGTCTTGGAGGCTATTGTAAAATACCTCCCGCCCCCTGATGCTGATCCTGACAAAAAGCTGAAAGCGCTTATTTTTGATTCAAAATATGATTCGTACAAAGGTGTCATAGTCTATATTCGCATATT
>CAZWVS010000008.1:0-22477 GCA_964636935.1 uncultured Clostridiaceae bacterium | reverse complement strand
GGGATACGTGGGAAGCGGGCAGGTGGATGTCGAGATAGTGATCGAGGGCCTTTTTGAAAAGACAATCACCATAAGGAAAAACGATATAGAGCTAAGATGGGGGCTTCCCCAATCACGAAGAATATATGAAATACAGAACAACACCGTCGAAGTAAGGCTCAAGGGGAGGCAGAGCATATTGGACATAGTGAACTCGACAAATCTTTCGCCCTATATCGACGTCAGTCAACAGCCGGACGGCCTTATAAGCCTTCCCCTCAGGTTCGACGGCATGAGCGGGGTGGAACAAACCGGGTTCCCGCTTGTGGACGTACTCATACAGACAAGGCGCAGTGTCACGGTCCCGACTGAAAGCATTTATATAAGCAACAGGGCGGGAGGGTTGTATAATTATTCATTTGTCAATGCCGAGGAGACCCTCGAACTAAAAGGTGACAGTGAAGACCTTGACCGGTTGAATGAACTGAATTTAAACCCGGAAATAGATGTTTCCGAAATCGGCGCGGGCACACACACAGTGGAAATAACGGTCAACCTTCCTGAAGGAGTGGAGCTGGCGGAACCGTTTGGCACCGTTCTTGTAATAACGGAAAAAGAATAAATGAAAACCGTAATAGTCCAAAACATCCGGATTTCAGCGGAAGAGGCCCATAAAACCGGGTTGGAGCAATGCATCAAAAAAGCCCTGGATGATAAATTGGGAACAAAAAATTTCAATTATAAGGGCCTGCACACAAAATCTCTCGACGCAAGGAGAAAAGGGAGGCTGTGCCATGTCGTCTCCGCAAGGGTGGAGGTGGATGATTCATATCCTGTCACGCAAAACGATTTATCTTTATATGTCGAAACCAAATATGAAAAAATGTCATGCGGTGAAAGAGTCTTGAAAAAGAGGCCTGTAATAGCCGGGAGCGGACCTTGCGGGCTTTTCTGCGCATATCTTCTTGCCATTCACGGGTTTAGACCCCTTGTGCTCGAAAGGGGGAGAAACATTGAAAGAAGAAGGCTGGATGTCGCAAAATTGTGGAACAAGGGTGATCTGGACGAAAACTCGAATGCCCAGTTCGGGGAAGGTGGCGCAGGCACGTTTTCCGACGGAAAGCTGGTCACCAGGATCAACGACCCAAGATGCGGCTTCGTCACCGATGTGCTCATGGAAAATGGGGCGCCGGAAGATATCGCATATGAGGCAAGACCCCATATAGGGACCGACCTGCTTCAGGGCGTCGTCGGTTCCATCAGGGATAAGATAAAGCTTATGGGCGGGGAGTTCCTGTATGAAACAAAGCTTTCCGGAATACAATGCGGCGCCGACGGGATAAAGTCGGTATATGCCGATGACACAACGATTGAGACGGACATACTGGTGCTTGCAATAGGACACAGCGCAAGGGACACATACGGAATGCTTTATAAAAACGGGGTGGATTTCATTCAAAAACCTTTTTCAGCGGGAGTGAGGATAGAGCATCTCCAAAAGCGTGTAGATGAAGCCAGGCTCGGGCGGCAATCGGTTTTTGTGGAAGAACCGGCTGAATACATGCTTTCCGCCAGACCGGGAGGCAGGGGGGTCTATACCTTTTGCATGTGTCCCGGCGGCACCGTCATAAATGCGGCAAGCGAGAAAAACGGACTGGTGGTCAACGGGATGAGCAACCGGGCGAGGTCGGGTTTGAACGCCAACAGCGCATGGGTGGCTGAAGTGAAACCTTCGGATTTCGGATCATCACACCCCCTGGCCGGAATCGATTTTCAAGTGAAAATGGAAAATGACGCATACAATGCGGGCGGGGGCGGATTCAAGGCGCCTGTTCAAATGCTGGGCGACTTTCTGCTGGAAAGAAGAAGCGGGGCTTTCAAATCCGTACACCCCTCATATACGGGAATGACTTCATTTGCCGATATAAACGGAATATTACCGGTTTTCATACGCGACAGCCTGAAGGCGGCCCTTCCCGCTTTTGCAAATAAATTGAAATTTTTCGACGATAAGGACGCGGTTTTAACAGGTAGTGAAACCAGGACAAGCGCGCCTGTCAGAATGACAAGAAACGAAAATTTTGAATCAACTTCCATAAAAGGCATATATCCCGCCGGTGAAGGGGCGGGTTATGCAGGAGGCATCATGAGCTCCGCGGTGGACGGGCTTAGAGTTGCGGAATCGATAATAAAATTATATAATTACCGCGGATAAAGACTTAAGAGGTACACAAATGAGAAAACTATTCGGAACCGATGGAGTAAGGGGGATTGCAAACCGGGACCTGACATCGGATCTTGCTTTCAGGCTCGGACAGGCCGCCGCATATGTCCTTGCGGGAAAGCTTAACAGGAAACCCAGAATAATGGTCGGTACGGATACCAGGATTTCATGCGACATGCTCGAATGCGCCATTTGCGCAGGGCTTTGTTCCGTAGGCGCGGATGTTATAAGGCTCGGGGTCATACCGACGCCGGGAGTTGCATATCTGACGGCGAAATACAAGGCTGACGCGGGAGCGGTGATTTCAGCGTCACACAATTCATATGAATTCAACGGAATAAAGTTTTTTGATTCGGAAGCATATAAACTTCCCGATGAAATAGAGGCCAGGATGGAGGAGTTTATTTTTTCCGGGAAAAGCCTGCCGCACAAGACAGGCGCCGATATCGGACGAATTTTCGATAAGAAGGATTATATAGCCGACTATCTGGACTTCATGACAAGCCAGTCCGAGGCAAGCCTTGAAGGGATGAGGATCATACTCGACTGTGCAAACGGGGCCAGCTATCGTGCGGCGCCGGCGGTTTTTCAAAAACTGGGAGCCGACATAACGGTGTTAAACGCTGTCCCCGACGGTATCAACATAAATGAGGGATGCGGATCGACACATCCCGAAAGGATGTGCCGGATGCTTGCCGAAGGTGATTATGACATCGGTTTTGCATATGACGGCGATGCGGACAGGGTGGTTGCAGCCGATGAAAAAGGTAAAATCATAGACGGCGATCAAATGCTGGGAATACTTGCGCTTAATCTAAAGAACAGAAAAAAATTAAACGGCGACTCGATTGTGGTAACAATCATGAGCAACATGGGCCTTGAAATAATGGCGCGGGAAAACGGAATAGGGATTGTCAGAACCAAGGTCGGTGACAGATATGTGATAGAGGAGATGAGGAAGAACGGCTATTCACTGGGCGGGGAGCAATCCGGACATGTAATCTTAAAGGAGTGCAACACCACAGGTGACGGGATACTCACTTCATTGAAAATCGCCGGCATACTGGCGGAATGCAAAAAGCCCGCCTCCAAAATGGCCGGAGTGATGGAAAAGTACCCGCAGATAACCGTAAACGCAAAGGTTTTGGATGAAGCCAAAGACTCGATACTCACGGACAATGAGATAAATCAACTGATAAGAGGTATCGAAGAGGAATTCAAAGGTGAAGGAAGGCTGGTGATAAGACCCTCCGGGACGGAACCCGTGGTCAGAGTAATGATGGAAGGAAAGGAAGAAAGCTTCATAGCCAGAAAGGCGAATGAAGTGGCCGCCCTTATTGAAAAGAAGTTCGGTAGGGAGTTGTCATGACGGATTTGGAAATATAAATACAGCGCCAGGACCGTGAAAACGGTTGACGAGGAGGATGATTATCGAAGTATTCGGCGGATGTCATCCCGGTTCCACGATCGATATGCAGGCTATAAAAACCGCAGGCAACTGCGAAACAAAAGCCGGACAACGTGGTTTCCATTTCTTGTGTTCAAAATTAAAAAGGAGATACCATGTGTGGAATAATCGGTTGTACAGGCAGCTTTGACACTGCAGGCGTTTTGCTTGCAGGTTTGGAAAAACTGGAGTATAGGGGATATGATTCAGCGGGAATAGCCGTTGTGTGCGATGAGGAGATCAGGGTTGTCAAATGCAAGGGACGGCTCGATAAATTGAGGGAAAAGACAAAAAATGTTGATTTCTCCCGATGCAGGACCGGGATAGGGCACACCCGGTGGGCGACTCACGGCGAACCGAGCGATATAAATTCGCATCCCCATATCAGCAGTTCCGGAAGGTTCTGCGTGGTCCATAACGGAATAATAGAAAATTATGCGGAAATAAGGCAAAACCTTATAAAGGAGGGTTTTAAATTCACTTCCCAAACGGATTCGGAGGTAATAGCCCATCTGTTGGACTTCAATTATGAAGGGGACGTCATAAGGGCGCTAAATGAAACCGTGGCGCAGCTGGAAGGCTCATATGCACTGGGGGTCGTGTGTTCACAACAACCCGACTACATATATTCCGCAAGAAAAGACAGCCCTCTCATATTGGCAATGACCGGCAAAGGGGGGCTTATAGCCTCGGACATACCCGCCCTTTTGGAATATACAAGGGACGTATATATAGCCGAAGACGGGGAAATAGCCGAAATAAGCTCGAATAAGATTGAATTTTACAATTCCCTTGGCATCAGGTTTGAAAAGGAATCCATCCATGTGGATTGGGACGCCGGTTCCGCGGCAAAAGAAGGGTATGAGCACTTCATGCTTAAAGAGATGCATGAAGAACCCTCGGCGATCAGGGCCACTTTGGCGAACAAGGGCCTTGAAACGATTGAAATTGAAAAACCGGAACGCATTCATATTGTCGCCTGCGGGACGGCATATCATGCGGGGATAGTCGGCAAATACATAATTGAAAAAACAGTTGGGATACCGGTTGAGGTGCACTACGCCAGTGAATTCCGTTACGGGAACTCCATCATGTCAAACAGGGACCTTACAATTGTTATTTCCCAATCAGGGGAGACGATAGACACGCTATATGCCCTTAGAAAAGCCGCAGGGCAAGGTTCAAGGATACTTGCTGTTGTAAATGTGGTGGGAAGCTCCATAGCCAGGGAAGCCGACGATGTCTTTTACACAAGGGCGGGGCCGGAAATAGCGGTGGCTTCGACGAAGGCCTATTCGACGCAATTGACGGCCATGTATATGATCGCCTCGAAATTGGCGCGGGGCGGACTTGATCTGGAGGGGCTCATGGGAACACCTGCGATGATTGAAACAATCCTTTCGCAAAAGCAGAACGTGCAAAGATTCGCAGCGGAGCTGTTCGGCGACAAGAGCATATTCTTCATAGGGCGCGGTCTGGATTATGCCTTGTCGATGGAAGGCTCGCTTAAACTCAAGGAGATTTCATACATACATTCCGAGGCATATGCGGGAGGCGAGCTCAAGCACGGAACAATCGCCCTTATCGAAGAGGGCACGCCGGTGGTGTGCTCCATGACACAGCCCGATGTTTTCAAAAAGATGGAGGGGAACTTAAGGGAAGTTAAGGCCAGAGGCGCAAGGACGTTTGTTATAACGACCGAATCCCTGGTTGAACAAGCCCGTGGGGTTGCCGATATGATTGTCGCGATTCCCGACATAGACCCGGTTTTCGCCCCCGTAACAGCCATAACCCCGATGCAGCTTTTTGCATATTATTGTTCGGTGCTCAAGGGTTGTGATGTGGACAAACCAAGGAATCTTGCCAAAAGCGTCACGGTGGAATAGTATTATTATGGAATGCCGGACAGCTTTAAAAAGCGCAAAAATAACCATGGGCAGGGCATTTTCAAACTGCCCGGCAAAACATGAATGCAAAAGGACGGCCAAATGAAAAGACCGAATATAATATTCATTTTAATAGATGACATGGGATGGAGGGACACGGGCTGTTACGGAAGCGGTTTTTACGAAACCCCCGAGATCGACAAGCTGGCCCGACAGGGCATGTTGTTTACAGATGCCTACGCTGCGGCACCGGTTTGTTCACCGACAAGAGCCAGCATCCTGAGCGGCAAATATCCCGCCCGGGTGGGTGTGACGAACTGGATCGGGGGAGGTGCAAAGGGAAAGCTCATAGACGCACCATACACCAGACAGCTGCCATTGGAAGAAAAGAGTCTTGCGAAAGCTCTTAAGGAAAAGGGATACAGCACTTGGCACGTGGGCAAATGGCATCTGGGTGAAAAACAGTTCTATCCCGACAGGCACGGGTTCGACGTGAACATAGGCGGATGTGCATGGGGACATCCACACAACGGATATTTCAGCCCGTACGGGATTGAAAATCTTGAGGACGGCCCCGAAGGAGAATATCTTACCGACCGGATGACGGATGAAGCCATAAAGCTTATCGAAAGCAACAAAGAAAAACCTTTCTTTTTAAACCTGTGGTATTATACCGTGCACGCGCCCATACAGGCTAAGGAGAGCGTCATTCAAAAGTACAGGGAAAAAAGAGCCGAAAGCGGATTGGAAGAAGAGACGGAATTTGAAATTGGTGAATTTTTCCCGTGTGAACACAACAACCACACACGCATAAAAAGAAGAATAGTCCAGTCGGATCCCGTATATGCCGCCATGGTGGAGATTCTCGATAAAAACATAGGCAGACTTATGAAATCCTTAAAGGATTCGGGGCAGGAGGAAAACACAATGGTTGTGTTCACATCGGATAACGGAGGCCTTTCCAGCGCTGGAAGTTCACCAACGTGCAACAGTCCATTGAGTGAAGGAAAGGGCTGGATGTATGAGGGAGGTGTAAGGGAACCGTTGATTGTAAGATGGCCCGGTGTGGTGGAACCGGGTTCCGTCTGCAACACCCCTGTGACCAGTCCGGATTTCTATCCAACTGTTTTGGAAGCGGCGGGACTACCGTTGATTCCAGGACAGCACACGGACGGGCAAAGCATGATGCCTCTTTTGAAAGGGGACGGGCAATTTGACAGGGAAGCCATATTCTGGCATTATCCCCATTATGGAGACAACGGGGGAAGGCCGGCTGCTTCAGTGAGAAAAGGTGAATTCAAGTTAATTGAATTTTTCGAAGACGGACACCTGGAGCTGTATGATCTGTTAAATGATATCGGCGAGAATGATGATCTTGCGGAGAAAATGCCCGATACCGCGGCTGATTTGAAAGGCTTGTTGGATTGTTGGAAGAAGCAGGTGAATGCCCTGATGCCTGTTCCAAATCCGGCTTTTAAAGGCAAAAAAACATGATTTTTAGGCGATGTGGGGTGTTTTGCCTATAATTTTGTGGACAAAGCGGGCATATGTGTTTTAAAATATACAAAGCCGGTCTCCAATAAAGAGACAGCTGTAAAATAATATTATATAAGGAGCATATTATAATGAAAGCAAAAGTAATCAAGGAAGAATGTATCGGATGCGGACTGTGCGAACAGATTTGCCCGGAAGTTTTCAAAATGGACGATGAAGGCACGGCTGAAGCTATCAGCGGCGCTGTTCCATCGGACAGCGAAGAATGCGCGCAGGAAGCGGCGGATTCATGTCCCACTGACGCAATCGAAATTGAAGAATAGGAAAACTCGAAGGCAATAAACAACATATGAAAGTAGAAGTAGACTCAAATACCTGCCGGGGATGCGGTTTCTGCATCCGCATGGCAGGGGAGGTATTTGTAAAAAGAGACGACGGAAAAGTAAAAGCCGTTGAAGGGGATGTGCCCGCCCATTTGGAGGATCACATTGAAATGGCTTTGGAGACATGTCCTGAAGGATCCATTGCAATTGTTTGACCACGTTTGTGTAACAATTGTGTTAAATGTGCAAATAACCGTTTAACCGGCTTCCGAGGTGGTATCAGTTATATAACTCGCCGAAAGGAGTGACGAAAATGAACGTATTTTTTTACACAGAAGAATGTCTCGGATGCGGATTCTATGCAGAACCCTCGCCGGAACTGGCGAAAGTTAATTTTTCCAGGGAGGAATTCCTGAAAAACAGCGATCCGGACGACAGTGAAAGAATCTAGAAAGATTTGTTTAGTTGAAGACCGTTGCCGTAAAGGTGGCGGTCTTTTTGAATGTAAAAGATTGATTTAGGGTTTTGAGCGGTTGTCGGAACTAACCGTATAGCTTCGTAAAACCATGGTTTTTGCTGTCTTGAATCAAAAACAACATGGAAGTCAGACAAATACACGCCGCCCGAAACCGGGTTTGCATGAATTTCGCATCCTGCGTGTGCGTAGATATAACAATAAAAAGCCTTGGGCGGTTCTTGCGGAAGAGGGGAAAAAAGTTCGATTGGGGCATATTTGTTTGGAGTTGAGGCTGATAAATTGTACTATAATATAATGTATGATAATTTCTAAAAGCGTAAGCAAATATATGTTTGAAGGAGATTATGTAGATGAAAAAGAAAATCTGTATTCTATTGGCAGTGGTATTAGTACTCTCATTGTCCTTGGCCGGTTGTGAGAAAGAGACAGATGAAGTGGTAGTGATGAAAATCGGGCATGCCCAGTCGCCTGAATCGCCAAGACATAAATCGTTACTGAAATTTGAAGAAGTTCTTGAAGACAAGACCGATGGTGCCATCGATGTCCAGATATTCCCGTCCGCACAACTGGGTACGGAACAGGAAATGATCGAAGCCGTCAAACTCGGAACACTGCAGGGGGCAAGGGCCGGCATGTTCGACCTGGTGACCAGCCAGCTTTCGATTTATATGATGCCGTTCCTGTTTGAAGATGTCGAATCCTTCCAACAGATAACACGGGGCCCGCTTGGAGAGGAAATAGCGGCAACAGCCAATGATGTAGGAATTGAGATTATTGCAACTGGCGACGCAGGCGGTTTCAGGCAGATTACCAACAATGAAAGGCCTATAAAAACACCGGCGGACATGGTAGGACTGAAAATCAGGGCTCCCGGAGTTGCGACTATCCTTGCATCCATGGAGGCTTTCGGCGCAAATGCGGTTTCCATACCTTACACTGAAACATACCAGGCATTAAAAACCGGCGTCGCCGACGGGCAGGAGAATCCGTTCGTTAATATCGCCGACATGAAATTCTACGAAGTCCAGAAGTATCTCACGGTTGTGGATTACCAGGTTCATCCCGATCCGTTCTATATCAATAAGGAATGGATTGACGGACTTGATTCCAAGCTGGAAAAGGCGGTCAGGGAAGCGGCGGATGAAATGGTTATCTACAGCGACCAGCTTATGGCGGAAGGAAATTTGAACGCATTCAATACAATCAAGGATAGCGGGGTGGAGATTTATACCCCTACGGCACAGGAAAGACAGGAATTCATCGATGCCGCACAAACCGTATATGACAAGTTCATAAATGAAGGCATTATAGATGAAGCGTTGTTCAACAAAGTGCTCGACGCACTCGGAAGGTAGGTTCGTTTATTACAAAGGGAGGCTTTGGCCTCCCTTATTTTTTAATTTGGAATAAAGGATACGAAATTTATGGGAAAAGATAAAACACTGATTAAAAAAATCTGGCCGGGTGTAGACAAGATTCTTGAATTATGGTGCATTGTTATCATGCTGATCATGGCAATCCTGGTAATGCTGACCGTTTTTTTTAGATATGTGTTCAATATAGCCTACAATTGGACAGAAGAACTGATAATATTGCTGTTCATCACGACGACATATTTTGGCTCGATTCTCTGCGTTCATGAAAACGAGCATATCGACATCAGTTTTTTACGTGAACACCTGAAGCCCGTTGCAAGCCGAATACTCGGGATACTTATTGATGTAATAAATATCGTCGTTCAGGCATCACTGGCTGTAATCAGCTTCAGATGGATACAAAAGACGGGTTCTTCCGTTACCGTGGGATTGGGGATTCCATATACATACATTTATATGATGTTTCCGATATCTTTCGGTACCATGGCGGTTTATACGCTTAGGAAGATGATTGGAAGAATCAAGGCAATACAACATAGCGCAATCAAGGAGGTTGTCTGATGTCCATATTTCTTTTATTGGCTACATTTGGTATTTTGGCATTCATGGGTGTTCCCCTTGCGTTCGCACTCGGGGGCGCAAGCCTCCTGTATCTTGGGATTGTATCGCCGGATTTCCTTTTGATAATCCCGCAGAGGATTTGGGCTGGAACAAACAGTTTCGTCATCATAGCGATGCCTCTCTTCATTCTGATGGGCGAGTTCATGAACAGGGGTGGGGTAACAAAAAGGATCATTGATTTCAGCCTTTATCTCGTTAGACCCATTCGTGGCGGACTCGGCGAGGTCAATGTAATAGCCAGCATGATATTCGGGGGTATATCGGGATCCTCCGTCGCCGACACGTCGGCTCTGGGGTCCGTGCTTATTCCCGAAATGATCAAGCGGGGTTATTCTGAAAAAATCGCAGCGGGGATAACGGTGGCATCATCGACGATGGGTATGATAATCCCCCCGAGTGTGCCTATGCTTATGTATGCCATGGTATCTTCCGAGTCTGTGGGAAGCCTGTTTCTGGCAGGACTCATCCCGGGATTGCTGATCGGCGTGACGCAAATAATCCTTGTATTTATAATCTCGAAACGAAAAAAACTGCATCCGCCCCATGAATTGTTCAATAGAAAACATTTTCACCACACGGCCAAGGAAGGAGCTCTGGCTGTGCTTATGCCCCTGGTCATCATCCTTGTCGTTACTTTGGGTGTTGCGACTGCAAGCGAATCCGCAAGCGTCGCCGTGCTGTATGCGGTGATTCTGGGTTTCCTTGTCTACAGGGAGCTTAAAATGAAGGATGTGTTCCCGGCAATAAAGAGAACTGTTTTGACTTCAAGCAGCGTCATGATCGTCATCGGATGCAGCATGATATTCTCATGGATTTTGGGGGTTGAGCAGGTGCCAAGGATCACGGCTGAATTCCTGCTCGGGCTAAACGTATCCGGCAATGTGCTCCTTTTGATAATCGTAGGAATAATACTCGTTCTGGGTGCCTTTATAGATGTGACGCCGGTGATAATCTTGACGACACCCATATTGTTGCCGATTGTCAGGGCCATAGGCATGAGCGGCCTGCAGTTCGGTGCGATAATGATCGTCGGCTGCGCCATAGGCCTGGTCACCCCGCCTATCGGAATGTGTCTTAATGCGTGTTCCAAGGTCTCCAAACTGTCCATTATGGAGATATTCAAAGGGGCGGCACCCTATATGATATGCAATTTGACCGTTTTGCTTCTTATCACATACATACCTGCGTTGTCCACATGGCTTCCGGGGCTGATTATGAAATAAACCAGGGAATATTACGGTAAAAGGGTCGAAACACCCGGAAAGAAAAATCCTGCATATTAAAAAGCATTTTAATAGTGCAAACGTTTGGGAGATATAGATGGAACGTTACACAGAGTTGGACAGATTGCTTGAATTCATGGAAAAGAACATAGATCCCGCGCATTTGAAACGAGTCGAAAAACTCCAATATGATGCGATAAAATTCCATGAAATAGAAAGAATACCGCTGACTATATGCACGGCGCCCGAAGGATTCAGGCCGACACCCCTCGAACAGGCATATAATAATCCTGAAAAGATGCTCTACAACGAGATTCTTTCGAGCACAACGCACAGTTCCTACAATAGCGTCAGGATGAAGGACGACGGTCCGCTGATGATAAGGAGCAATCATGGTATAGGAATAATTGCCTCGCTGTTCGGGTGCAAATCTACCATGTTCAAGGAGCAGATGCCATGGGTGACACATATCAGCCTGTCTGAGGCAAAAAAGGTTTTTTCAAAAGGAGTACCGGAGCTTGACCGCGCACTTGGAGGGGTTGTTGTCGAAACCTGCATGTATTACCGGGAAAGGCTCAAGGAATACCCGCGGTGCAGCAGGTGGATAAGGATAACCCAGCCTGATCTGCAGGGCCCTTACGATATCCTGCACTTGATTGTCGGAAGCGAGGCGTTCATGCTGCCGTTCGATGATCCGGCTCTTGCAAGCCACATGGTTGATGTCATCGCCGACACATATATTGCCTACAGAAAATTCATAGATCCATATCTCAATGATTCCTATGGGGATGATGCGGTCTTCGTGCACGGTTACTGCATCGGTGGACAGGTGTTGTTAAAGGCTGATACGGGGACGGCAAACTTGTCGCCTGAAATGTATATTCTATATGAGAGCACCCCCGGGATGAAGATAATAAAAGCTTTTGAGGACAGGGGGGGAGGCTCGCTGCACTATTGCGGCGGGGCAAAAAAATGGCATAATTCAGTCATTTTCAACGAGAAACTCGGGTGCTTGAACTTCGGGAATCCCGAAATGCACGAGCTTTGCCAAGAGTATTCATGCCTGAAGGAAAAGAAAGTCGCCATAGTGGGATGGGGAAACACACAGGAATATCCGGATGTAAGGAAAGCCTTGATGGCAGGTGACAACGGGACGCCGGTGAAGACGGGCCTCACACTCATGTGCATGGCGGATGACATTGAGCATGGGAAAAGAATACTTGAATCCCACAGGGCTTTGTTCAACGACTGAAATGGTTCATATCAGATAGATTTATTGAATTGCTTCGGTGATACTCCGAAGTGATTCGTGAATGTCCTTATGAAATGGGTATAATTCTGAAATCCCGACATCTCGCTTGTGTCCGTTACGCTATAACCTTGGTGCAGCAATATCTTCGAACGGGCCAGGCGTCTTGAGATGACATATCGGTGGATTGTCGTGCCCGTTGTGGTTTTGAAAAGCTGACACATGTAATATTTGCTTAGATGGAACTCGTCGGAAAGCTTGTCGAGAGAGACATCCTTTGTAAAATTATCGTTAAGATAATCAATTATGTTTTTTATTATTGGATTGAGACCATGGTTGGATTGCGGCTCCATGGTTGAAAAGTTGGTCCTGTACCAGCGGTTTACATATACAAGGAATTCGACGAAGTACAATTCAAGCAAAGTGTCATATCCAAGTTCATGCTGCTTCAGTTGCTTTATCTTGTCGACGAGTGAAAAGAATTGGGCCCGCTCGTCATCGGAGAGCAGGATCTTGTTATGTTCTCCCCTTTTCCTTGAGGTGAAGCAGCTAAGGAGAAGAGGCGCCTGGGTGGAGTTTATCTCCTTGATTTTTTCGGGATTGATAACAAGTATTATCCTTTCATAATTTTCCCGGTTATTTCGCAGCGGCTTATGAATCTCGTAGTTGTTTATTATGAAAAGGTCGCCTGGATTAAGCTCGTATATGTTGTCCTCGATGAGATACTGGGAGCCACCGCCCACACTGTAATATATTTCGAAACTGTCATGAAAATGAAAGTCGGGAAAGCAGGGGTCGTTATTGAACTTATGCCTCAGCTCAAGGTCGTGGTCGAAATATTCCTTGCTTTCAAAGTTTGTTTTCATAAAAAAATCCTTATAAATAACGGATTATGAATATCATATTCCGATTATATCACAACTTATGCAAGGAAAATAATAAATATTGCCTATTAATTACTTTTATTTATTGATAGTGTTTAGCCATGGGATATTAAGGGGAAAAATCAATGTGCAGAATAATGATCGTTGATAAAAACAGCACAAGCAGGGGTTGGCTTATGGAAGCAATCAAGGCATCCTGTGTAAGCTCCGACCAAATCATTCTCAGCCCGGGGATAGAGGATGCCTCCGTGCGCCTTGCAAAACACGAAATCGACATTGTCCTTACCAGGATAGATTCCTGCGGGGATCCCGCCGTGGCTTTCTCCAAAACCATAAAGGACAATCACCTTTTCACCACAGTGGTCGGTTATGGCAACTGCAGGGATTTCAAATTCCTGCTGGATATAATGCATAACGGCGTTTCCCAGTACGCATCTAATTTTTACGACCGGGATGAAATGATTTCGGTTCTCAACAAAGCATACGAAAACCACCGCAGGCTGAAAATGGAAGTGCGGATTGAGATTGAAAAGGAAAAAATAAAAAAGAATAAGGTTTTTAGCGATTTTTTAGACGAATGGGCTACTGATTTCTGCAGGAATGCGATGGAAGCGAACAGTAGTGGAATCAGAAGGTACATTGACGCCATATGCCGACTGATTGACAGACAATCGCTTATGTCGTCGAAGAGCATGATACTGGAACTTATAATTGCATTGACTGCGCGACTTGAAAAAAACAATATAAAACTGCCGATGCTGCCCCTTGACGATAAGGAACACCGTATCCTGATGTCGGCTGGTTCGACCCGGCAGCTTGGAAATTGGTTCGAAAAATGCATGTCGGGGATAGCCCGGCTATTAGGGGACATGACCGATGTCGGAAACGTATCCATGTTGCTGCTTTCCGCGGTCAGATATATCAAGGATAACTATAACCGGGACATATCCAGGGATGAAGTGGCCAATAAGATCAATCTTGCACCATGCTATTTCAGCCAGATTTTCAAGCAGACATTCGGTGAATCATATGTCGAATATGTCAGGAAAATACGAATTGAAAAGGCAAAACATCTCTTAAAGTCAACCGATTACCGGAACTCGAAAATCAGTACGCAGGTCGGCTACAATGACAGCAAGTACTTTACGAAAGTCTTCAGGGCATATACGGGGCTCACCCCATGCGATTACAAGAAGATGATTGCAAGCGCAAAGCAATATGCGCAATAAAACAATAAGGAGAAGAAAATGGAAATCAGACAATCAACACACTCGGAGGATGCGAAATACTACACGACGGAACGGATTCGCAGGGAATTTCTCATCGACGGTTTATTTGAACAGGGCGGGATCAAGCGGGTATACAGCCATATCGACCGGATTATAGTGGTGGGGGTTTGCCCGGCTGATACGGGCATATCCCTCGATGAAAACCTGGATGTATTTCGAAATCTCGGAACTCATTATTTCCTCGAACGGAGGGAGCTTGGGATAATAAACATAGGGGATGCGGGTTTTGTAGATGTTGACGGGAAAGAGTACAAGCTTTCCCGAAACGACGCCCTTTATGTCGGCATGGGGACAAAGGAAGTGATATTCCGAAGCGCCGATGCCAAAAAACCCGCGAAGTTCTATTGCAACAGCGCCCCGGCGCATGCAGCTTATCCGAATAAGCTGATAGACATAGATACAGCGAAAAAAGTTCACCTGGGCGATCCGGAAAAACTAAATGTGCGGACGATAAACCAATATTTGCATCCGGCTGTCCTGGAGACCTGCCAGCTGGTCATGGGAATGACCATCCTTAAAAAAGGCAATGTCTGGAATACGATGCCCTGCCATACCCATGACCGGAGAATGGAAGTATATCTGTATTTCGATGTTCCCGACGAGGATGTGGTTTTCCATTACATGGGAAAAGCCGATGAAACAAGACACATCATAGTCAGGAACGAGCAGGCGGTCATATCGCCGAGCTGGTCCCTTCATTCGGGGGTCGGCACCACTTCCTATTCATTCATCTGGGGGATGGTGGGCGAAAACAAGGAATTCACGGATATGGATGGAGTTCCGATGGACAAATTGAAATAATCGGAGATAGGAGATAGCAATGAATTTAAAAAAATTCGATCTGACCGGCAAGGTCGCGATAGTGACCGGTTGTACAACCGGCCTCGGGCAGGGGATGAGTGTCGGTCTGGCGGAAGCCGGAGCCGCTGTGGCGGGAGTCGACTATATTGACAACTCTGATGAAACAGCGCAAATGATCAAAGAGCTGGGAGGCAGGTTCCTATATATAAAAGCAAACCTTTTGACCATAGATCCGATTGAGGGCATCATTGAAAAAACAGTGAACGAGTTCGGCAAGCTCGATATACTGGTCAACAACGCAGGGATAATAAGGCGGGAGGATGCGATTTCATTCACTGAAAAGGATTGGGACGATGTAATGAACATCAATGTCAAGACTGTGTTTTTCTTCGCACAGGCGGCTGCAAGGCAGTTCATGAAACAGGGTGGCGGGGGTAAGATAATCAACATAGCGTCAATGCTCTCGTTCCAGGGGGGGATCAGGGTCCCGTCCTATACCGCCAGCAAGAGCGGGGTGATGGGCATAACCAGACTCATGGCAAACGAATGGGCTGAACATGGTATTTGCGTGAACGCCATAGCCCCGGGCTACATGGCCACAAACAACACAGCGGCGATAAGGGCGGACGAAGAGAGGAACAAGGCAATACTAGAAAGAATACCCGCTAAACGGTGGGGGAAACCGGAAGACCTGGCCGGACCGGCGGTGTTCCTGGCATCCCCGGCATCCGACTATGTAAACGGATACACTCTCGCAGTCGACGGTGGATGGCTTGCAAGGTGAAATACGTAAATGCAAACGATAATACCCCAGGTGAAAAAACACCCGGGGTATTTTATGCATATTTCTCACATTGGCTTTAGATTTCCCATTAAGGTACAATTAATTGGGGACTGCTGAATTACATTGGATTTGATATTTGGCAACGGCGAAAGCTGCAGGGGCTGAAAACATGCAATATATAAGGGTTTCCACCGCATGCTCCTATATATTGGCTTGGCGGATTGAATCGGGCAAATCAAGGTGTTTAGGCCTGTAAAGGTGCAAGGCTTTTTTACGCTTTTAATGGAAAAGCTTGCATCTTTGATGCTGGAAAATGCAAAAAGTCTGCAATCAAGGTGTTTTCAAGTTGTTCGGCAAGCCCTGATTAAGACAATGCAATGACGGGAGGATTATTATGGAGCGGAGGGATTTTGGCACAACGGGCATGAGGACATCCATACTGGGTTTCGGGGGATTTCATCTGCTGGAGATTCCCTTCAAAGAAGCTTCGTATCTTCTTAACAGATATCTGGATGAGGGCGGGAATTATATCGAGAGCGCCTCAAGCTACGGCGATGGTGAGTCGGAGATGAAGATAGGCAGGGCGGTGTCGCACAGACGGGATGAATTCATCCTTGCCACAAAGACAGGGGAGAGGACTGCGAAGGGCTGCGAAGACTCGCTTAACAGGAGTCTTGTGAATCTTCAGACTGACCATGTCGATATTTTCATCATGCATGGTGTGGGGTCCGTAGGGGAACTCGACACGATTCTCGCCCCCGGCGGAGCCATTGAGGCTGCGGAGGCTGCAAGGGAAGACGGGAGGGTGCGTTTCATAGGGATATCCATGCACGGCCAGCCGGATGTTTTGATAAAAGCCCTCGAAAGATATCCCTTCGATGCGGTCATGACGACAATCAATTATTATGACAGATTCAATTTTCCTGAAATAGAAGAGGTTCTTGTACCGCTTGCAAAAAGGAAGGGGGCGGCGGTGATTCTCATGAAACCCATAGCCGACGGGTATCTGTGGAAGTCTGCGGACAAGGCGTTTTCGTATGCTTTCAGCAGGGATGTCCCCGTGGTGGTTTCGGGTATGAACAACCGCAGGATGCTGGATATGGACATCGGGTTTGCCAGGAGTTTTGTTCCAATGACAGCCAGTGAGGAAGAAGAGCTGTTTGAAACGGCGCCGGAGCTGGGCAGCTATGTTTGCAGACAGTGCGGCAAGTGCATGGTCTGCCCGGAGGGGATACCGATTCAGGAAATATTCAGGCTTGAGGGTTATTACGACAGGCAGATGCACGACGGCATTGTCAGGGATGCTGCGGATTATGCGTTAAGACAAAGGCTCAGGTTCTGGTTCAACAACAGGGATATGGCGAAACAGGGATATGAAATGATTGGGAACAAGGCGGACAAATGCACGGAATGCGGCAAATGCATACCGCTATGTCCGTACGGAATTGATATAATATACAAGCTGGATGTAGCTGCATACAAACTGAGCGGCAGGAAAATCCTATGAATCAGCTTTGCGCTAACATCTGCCTGGCACAGCCCTAATCCGTACATTTCCCGCCGCCGGCCGCTGCAAGGTCTAAATTGCTCCGATCAGTTTCAAAATAAGCAAAATGACTGCAATCACAATCAAAACATGAATCCAATTGCCAACCTTCGGAAATCCGGAAAACATTTTACCGCCGAAGGCGCCGAGGAGCCAAAGAATAAAAACTATTACGATAATCGTCCATAACATGTAAATCACCCCTTTCCTGTAAATTCTCCAGCCGTTTTCAAGTGCCGGAAGCCTGGGATTGTTCCAATAAACGGCTATTCGTTATGCTTTCTAAGCCGTTCATTTTCCTGTTGCTGCTGTTCGAGCAGTTTTTTTAGACGTTCGGTCTCTTGCCGCTGTCGATCGTCATCTTCCTTTTTCTGCTGTTCAAGCTGCTTCTTAAGACGCTCAATCTCTTTTTTCTGCAGATCTGCATTGTCTTTTGACTGACGGGACAAATCTTTTGTCTGTTGACTGACTTTATTGCTTTGACGGGAATATATTCCCATCAAAAGACCCAGGCCGCCAAGAACAATCTCGCCGATATTGATATAGCCCGGATCGCTGGCGAACATCGGAACAAGACCCGTAATCCCTAAAATACCAAGTGCCAAAAAAGCCAGACCCAGAACAATACTGGTTGTTTTTGCCATCTGTATTGCCTCCTTTCATTACCTAATTGGTCAGAAATGAATCTAACAGATTTTTCATTCAACCTGTAAGCCATGCGGGGGAATGAAAAATTTTGATTATTCCACTATGAAGGTTATTTTAGCATCCACGCGATATCTGACAATCTGGTTTTCCTCGACGATGGCCTTGAAACTTTCAATGTAGACATTCTGAATATTTCTTACTGTTTTTGCCGCCTCGGCCACGGCCACCTTCGTCGCAGCCTCCCAACCTTCGGTCGATTCAGCAAGAATCTCGATTACTTTGACAATTGCCGCCATTTTCCACACTCCTTTCTTATTCCATTCCTATTCAATTCAAAACAGGCTTTCGTTATCTTCTGCGCCCGCCGCGGATCAAGCTAAACAGGAACAGCAGCACAACAGCTCCTCCGACGGCTACCAAAAAGGTAACGAAACTGAACGTAGTCGGTTGCGTTACTCCAAGCAATCCCATAATCCAAGATCCTGCTATGGCTCCGATTATACCGACGACAATGTTCCAGATAATGCCCATCCGTTTGTTATTGCCTGTTATGATGCTGGCCACCCAACCGGCCAAACCACCCAAGACTATCCAAGCTATCCAACTCATGTTTTTACCTCCAAATTCCGTATAGTACAACTGTCCGATGAAATACGATTGCCGTTAATTGTAATGCTGTGTTCTTGTCAATCCTGCTATTGCGCTTTCCTGCAAAATCTTCCTTCACAGTTCTGTATGAAAAGACGGAACGCTATATGAAGAAGCATTCATCGGACGCCTTCCAATTCTATATGAAGAGATTATCAATAAAAGTGCTAAGAAGTATATTAGTAATATGCTGATTATTTGCCGATTTTACATGTTTTGACCGGTGGCCGGGGGCGGTATATACTGTTTTTGACACTTTCATGTGTCGGAAGGACTTCACAAGGCGGGAGGGTTGTGTGTGGAAAAATCAAACCGGGATTATATTAACAACATCCATAATCAGGAAATATTCCGTATCAACACCCTTGAACCGGCATTTTCGGCGCCTCATCTGGATGAACGGGGCGGGGAGGGTTTCACTGAAGACCTGAACGGCATTTGGAAATTCCAATGGCTGAAAAGCACCGATGAAATAAATTTTGACTTTATAAAACCGGAATTTGACGATTCCGGCTGGGACGATATAAAAGTCCCTTCGAACTGGGAAATGCATGGATATGGAATTCCCGTATACACAAATTACAAATATCCCGAAGCCTTTAAAACGGGAAGAATCCCGACAATCGATTCATCATTGAACCCCTGCGGATTATATAGGCGAAAATTCACGGTTGAACAAGCAAGCGGGTTGAGCATTCTTGAATTTGACGGGGCGCAGTCATCTTTGACACTGTGGATCAACAGCGAATTCATAGGATATTCACAGGACTCCATGACACCGGCAAGATTCGACACAACTAAATTCATAAAAGAAGGTGAAAACCAATTGGCGGTCCTGGTATCGAAATACTGCACGGGGAGCTGGCTCGAAGACCAGGACATGTGGAGGATGGGGGGGATACACAGAAGCGTTAAGCTGATTCATGAAAATTCCCAAGGGTTTGAGGACATATTCATAGAAACGGATTTCGAGGCAAAGACCGGAACCGGTGAAATACATGCATCCGTTGAGATAAGGCCGGGCGGTGAAGGACGCAGGCTTGAATTTGAAATACTGGAATCCGACAAAGGGACGGGACAGGCCGTGTACGTCCATGGCTATGAGGTGCGGGACAATTCGATGAAAACCGTGGTGAAACTACCAAAAGCCCATGGCTGGAACGCCGAGGACCCTTTTTTATATAAGGCCCGTTTCACATTGAGGGATGCCGACGGAGGGTTCATCGATAAAAGGGAGATTAAGTTCGGATTAACCGGGACCGTCATACAAAACGGCGTTTTTCTTCTAAACGGCAGGCCTTTGAAACTGTTCGGCGTGAACAGGCATGAATTCCATCCCGCCTACGGCTTCGCCGTCCCCGACAGTGTGATTGAAGATGATATAAAACTTTGCAAAAGGAACAACATAAACGCCATACGCACAAGCCATTATCCCAACTCTGCAAGGTTCTATGAATTGTGTTCAAAATACGGCATATATGTAATTGATGAATGCAATCTGGAGAGCCACGGGGCCAGAAGGCGGATCCCCCGGAACAAAAAGGAATGGAAAGACGAATGTGTTTTCCGCATGGAAAACATGGTCAAACGTGACAGGAACCATGCCTGTGTGCTCATGTACAGTCTGGGAAATGAAGCGGGAAACGGTATGGTTTTCAAAAAAATGAAAGAAGCCGCAGTCGGTGCGGATCCTTCAAGATTCATTCATTACGAAGGGGACCACCGGCTTGACACATCCGACGTTTTCAGCGTGATGTATACCGGTGTCAACAAGACAAAACGGATACTTGAAGGCAAAACGGTTCGGATAGCCCCGGGGGATGTGAAGGCTTTCGGACATGTTGTCAAATCAAAAGAACATATGGAAAAGCCGTTCATGCTGTGCGAATTCGCACATGCGATGGGAAACAGCCTTGGAAACTTTAAAGAATATATTGATCTTTTTAATAAGTACGACAGATGTCTTGGCGGATTCATTTGGGATTTTGCCGACATGGCAATAGGGACCGAGGATGAAAAAGGCACACCTTATCTTGCATACGGAGGCGATTTCGGCGACGAGCCGAATGACGGCAGCTTTTGCGGCGACGGGATATTTTCCGCCCGCAGGGAGGCTCACCCGGCGGTTTTCGAAGTGAGGGAAGCCTACTCCCCGATAGATGTCAAACCGACCGGTGAAAAAAGGGTTTCAGTCATCAACCGCAGGCGCTTTGAGGGGACGGACGATTTGATGCTGCAGTGGCATATAAAAACCGACGGGCTTGTAATTGAAGAAGGGGTTGTCGGGGATTTGAAAATCGAGCCCATGCAAAGCGGGGAATTTACCCTTGACTTTGGCGAATATCCAAAAAACAAGGAGATCCTCCTTGATGTCCACATAAAATATCGTGACAAACCCTTTTGGGAGGACAGTGAAAATCCACATGTCTGCAGCAGGCAGTTTGTAGTTTCCAGTCATGAAGAATCAATTAAAAAGGTGCAACCGTCAAACATTTCAGCCAACCAGTTATTTGACTCCGTTAACGATATGAGGCTCAACTTTTACAGGGCCCCCATTCAAAATGAAGGGCTTTTGCTATATAACACTTTGGGCGGCAGGAGGCTTGTGGATTTCATATATGGACGGGGTTATCATAGAATCACCGAAAAATCCGCTTTTGCGCTACCGGAAGAGCCCGGACAAATCAAGAAGCGAATATTAAGATCCATATATTTCCCTCTAGGGGTGTCCGTGACAGCGATATCCTTGTCGCAGGGGATTCTCGTGGAAATGAAGGGAATGCCCGTAAGGAACCTTATCGGTTTTGGCTGCGGCTTCAAGATTCCCCGTAAATTGGCTAATATTAGGTACTACGGAAGGGGTCCGCACGAAAATTACTGCGACCGGAAAGCTTATGCAAGATTGGGATTGTATGAAAGCGACATAGATGAATTCGGTCATGGTTATATGAAACCACAGGAAAACGGAAACAGGACGGATGTCAGGTTCATTGAATTCACGGACGGGACGGGAAACGGCATAGGCATTAAAAACATGTGCGGGAAACTGGAAGTCACAGCCCGTACCTGCTCTGTGGAGGATTTGACCGAAGCCGCCCATCCCCATGAACTGCCTGAAAGGGATCATATAAATGTAAACGCGTCGCTTGGCCAAAGGGGAGTGGGAGGGAGTTTCCCCGGAATGTTGAGGCTCCTTCCCGGATATAAGCTGAAGGCTTTTAAAAACCATGAATTCAGTTTCTTGATATACAAAGTCGAAGCTGAAAAATGAAAAGCTTTATACAAAAAAGTTTCAGGAAAAGCAGACCTTTTTAAGAAAAAATAATTGATGTAAAATAGGGCTTGCCGAATAAGGAAAGGCGGTTATGAAGAAAAACAGCAGGGATTTGACTGAGGGCAACATAAAAAGACAGCTGGCGGCACTGACTATTCCGATGATTTTCGGAGTGCTGGGTTTGTCCGTGTTCAACCTTGTGGACACGTATTTCGTAGGCAAACTCGGTACGGACGAGCTTGCGGCGCTGTCTTTCACATTCCCCATAGTAATGACTTTCAGCAGCCTGACCCTCGGCATCAG
>CAZWVS010000007.1:0-23937 GCA_964636935.1 uncultured Clostridiaceae bacterium | reverse complement strand
GAAGGACGGCTATAGGGAAAAGGTCAGCCTTGCAACAAAGCTCCCCGTCGGAAGACTCAAGGAAAAAGGGGACATGGAGAAAATTTTCAACGAGCAGATGGAAAAACTGGATGTGGAATATGTGGATTTCTATCTGCTGCACGCGGTTAACAGGAACAGCTGGGAAATATGCAAAAAGCTCGATGTGCTCGATTTCATGCAAAAGTTGAAGGACGAGGGGAAGATTAAAAACATCGGATTTTCATTCCATGACTCGCCGGAAGTTTTTAAAGAGGTGGCCGACGCCTTCGACTGGGACATGTGCCAGCTGCAGTTCAACTATATAGATACGAATTACCAGGCGGGGATGGAAAGCTTCAAGTACGCCGCCGACAAGAATATAAACATCGTCATAATGGAGCCTCTGCGAGGGGGATCCCTGGCGAACGAATTGCCGGAGGAGCTCAAGGAGCATTTCAATAACGCAGAAGTTAAAAGAAGTCCTGTCGAGTGGGCCTTTAGGTGGCTGTATAATTTCCCGGAAATAAAAGTGATACTCAGCGGCATGGGCACAATGGAACAGGTTAAGGACAACTTGCGCATTTTCGACTCGGCGGAGCCGAACAGCATGTCTGACGAAGAGAAAAAGATAATGGACAAGGCCATGAAAATAATGAAGAACATGATAGCCGTGCCCTGCACCGACTGCAAGTACTGCATGCCCTGTCCCCACGGTGTGAACATACCGATGATGTTCGGCCATTACAACAAATTCACGAGATTCGCCAACAAGGGAAAAGTCAAAAAACAATATATGGAATGGCGCAATCGGGAAGAAAAAAGACTCACAGCGGATTTGTGCACAAAATGCGGCGTGTGCCTTGAAAAATGCCCGCAGGGGATAGATATTCCCGAAAGGCTTGAAGAGCTTGACAGATTAATGACGGAATAACATATTAAAAAAGGGGACCGGTACGAAAACGGTCCCCTTTCCATATGTATAATCAATTGAGCACTTCTGCTTCGTGCTCCTCTATGAACTGGCTTGTGTACAGGTCGTAGTAGAAACCCTTGTTGCGTATCAGATCCCGATGGCTACCCTGTTCAATTATCCTGCCCTTGTCCAGCACAAGAATCCTATCCGCCTGTCTTATTGTGCTGAGGCGATGGGCTATTACAAAACTGGTTCTTCCCTTTATGACTTTGGCGATGGCCTCCTGAATTATCCGCTCGGTATGGGTGTCAACGGAGGATGTCGCCTCGTCAAGAACGAACACCGAAGGATTCGCAATGATGGCCCTTGCTATGCATATCAGCTGTTTCTGACCCGTGGACAGACCGCCGCCGCCCTTGGACACTTCGTGTTCGTAGCCCTTTTCAAATCCTACTATGAAGTCATGCGCCCTGACAAGCTTTGCCGCATACTCTATTTCCTCATCCGTCGCATCCAGCTTGCCGTAGCGTATGTTCTCCCTTATGGTTCCGCTGAACAGGTGGGGGGTCTGGAGCATATAGCCAAGGTTTCCGTGTATGTGCATTAGGGGGATGTCCCGGTAGTCCTTGTCGTCGATCAATATACGTCCCCCGGTGGGCTCATAGAACCTGCAGGCCAGATTCACTATGGTGGTTTTTCCGGAGCCGGTCTCTCCGATGATGGCTATGCATTCACCGGGCTTAACGTCAAGAGAGAAATCATCCAGAACCTTTTCGCCGTCCGTATACTGGAAAGTCACATTCTCGAATTTTATGGACCCGTTCAATTTGGGCACCTTGTCAGAGGGTTTGACAATCCCGTATTCGGCAACCACCTTTTCTGAGTCCTTTATTTTGGCGTCGGTCTCCAACAGGTTCATAATCCTTTCACCGGCGGCCTGGGCCGACTGCATCTCGGCCATTATGTTGGCCAGGTCGTTAACCGGCATGAAAAACTGTATGGTATACGACATGAAGGCAGTCAAAGTACCAAGTGTTATCACCTGTCCGAGAACCATCATGCCCCCCTGCCAAAGCGCAAGCGAAGTACCCAGTATGCTTATGGCCGTTATGACCGGGAAGAACAATGCCGAGTAAACGGCCACCTTTATTGCGCTGGTCCTAAGATTCAAGGCCTTGTCGTCGAATTCCTTCAGATTCCTTTTCTCCCGCACCAGGGTCTTTGTGGTTGTCGCCCCCTGTATCCCCTCATTGAAAGAGGAGATTATAATGGCGTTGTTTTTCCTGGCTTCCCTGCTGGCTTTCAAAATCCTTTTCTGAAAATACAGTGAAACCGCCATCAACAGTGGAAGCACCGCCAGCACGATCAGGGCTATCTTCACATTCATCGTAAACATTATCACAGTGATTATGGACAGCAGGCTTATGGCCCAGGTTATGTCCACAAGCCCCCATGAGATTATGCCTGTAAGCCTCCTAGTGTCGGAGGTGAGCCTGGCGACCAGGTTTCCCACGGTGTTCTTGTCGTAGTATGTGAAGGAAAGCTCCTGCAGTTTCATAAAGCCCTCCCTTCTGATTTCGTGACTGATGTTGACCATCAGCTTCTCCGCCAGATATATGAGGAAGAAAATCGCAACCGCTTTGATGACCGCGATGCCGAAGTATACCGCTATGAACACGGGAAGGGCTTCTGTGGTGTTCCCTGCAACAAAGTTGTCGATGGCATACCTTGTCATAAGAGGCATGACAGAGTCGGCCCCCGCCATGACCACCATGACAAATATGAGGGAAAGGGTCGTTTTCCTGTATCCCGCTATATAACGGAAGACTTTTTTCCAAAGGCTGAAGTCGAACCGTTTATTGTATTCTTCAATATTTTCATGCATATCGTCAGTCTCCGTTCCTTTCAGTCGTTTTTATGTCTTCTTCAAGGGAGTTCTGTATGTCGAAAACTTCCTTGTAAAGACCGTCGACGGAAATCAATTCGCTGTGTGTGCCGGACTGGGCGATCATCCCGTCCTCCATGACAAGTATCTTGTCGGCCTGCATCAGCGTGCTTATCCTGTGGGATATTATTATCGTCGTGGTGTCGCTGCAGTGCTGCTTCAACTGTTCCCTTATATGGGCGTCCGTCGTGACATCCACGGCGCTGAGCGAATCGTCGAATATCATGACCGGATGGTTTTCAAGCAGCATCCTCGCTATGGCCACACGTTGTTTCTGTCCCCCTGAAAGGGTCACGCCCTTTTCGCCCACCATGGTGTCGAACCCCTTTTCAAATTCGTTTATTACATGGTAGACGGATGCTATCCGGGTAACCCTTTCAATGTCATCCATGGACACATCCGGTCTTGCTATGGCCAGGTTCTCGATTATCGTCCTTGAGAACAAAAAGGGCTCCTGTAAAACAATGCCGATGTTTCTGCGTATCCACTTCTTGTTTATTTCATTCAGCTCGACCCCGTCTATCTTTATGGTGCCGGAGCTGTATTCAAGCAGTCTCACAAGCAGGCTTACGAGGGTGGACTTTCCTGAACCCGTCCCGCCAAGTATGGCGATGGTCTGACCCGGCTCGATGTCGAAGGATATGTCCTTTAGCACGGGATGTCCCTCTTCATATTCAAAGGAGACGTTTTCAAAACTGATCCCTCCTTTTATAGGCGGGGTGAGTCCCGTGTCCTCCTCCTTGTCCTCGTTGAGCTCGTCAAGTATTTCCTTTATCCTCTGCAGGGCCACACTCGCCCTTCCCATGTCCGCAAGCACCCTTCCCAGATGCCTAAGGGGCCAGATGAGGTTGGAAGTGTAGTTCATAAAGGCATAAAGCGTTCCCACGGTGATTATCTGGTTGACGGCCCTGACCGTACCCAGTATCAGCACGAATCCGATCTGGATGTCGCACATCATGTCGGATGCCGACCAGTACCATGCCATCAGCCGGGATATGACAAAATCCTTTTTACGGAAATCGTTGCTGGCCTCCACGAACTTGTCGATCTCGAAATCCTGCTTTGCAAAAGCCCTGACGATGCGCATGCTGGAAAGGTTTTCCTGCAAAACGGTGGTCATCCTTCCTTCGGCTTCGTCCGCTGTCTTGAACCTGTCCCTTATGAAGCGGTAGAAAATGAATGCCGAAACCGCAAGAAGGGGTGTGATCGAGAAAGATATAAGTGTCAGGCCCGGATCCAGGGAAATCATTATCACAAGCGCTGAAATGACCAGGGCCAGAGCCCTTGCCACCTGGAAGAACTGATTGGCCAGAAACCGGCGAAGCGTTTCCAGGTCGCTTGTGCAGCGCTGAATGAGGTCCCCTGTCTCGGCCTTTATGTGGTAGCTGTATGTAAGGTGCTGGATGTGGTCGAACAAAGTCGTCCTGATGTTTTTTGCCATCACTTCCGAAGATGCCGCCACGTTCTTTCTGTAGAAGTATGAAAGAACACCGTTGAACACCGACAGACCCACCAAAAGCAGCCCCATCACCCACAGGTTCTGCATTAGATACGGTCTTCCGCCTATGGCGTCGAACCATTTCAACAGAAATCCGGGCAGAGCGGGGGATGCGTCGCCTATTACAGAGTCAATTGCGAATTTGATTATTAGCGGATTGACAAGGCTTATGGCGGTGCTTACGAAAACCAGAACGATGGCTGTGATGTACGAAGCCAGCGCACCCTTTAAAAATGTTATCAACAGTTTGAATTTTTTCACCCGGAGTCTCCTTTCAGACTAAGCCGTTTATACCGTGCCTGAAGTTTAGATTCGTGTATAAAGAGACAAATAAAAACCACAGGCTTTTTCACAACCTGCGGCCATACGAACAGTTCGTGCAGTTACCTGCTTTTGACCGGAGGCTGGGACATATCATATGCTGTGCCGTTCACAGAATACTTTCTTAATTTAATCATGTAACTCAACCTCCTTTCTCCGAATTTGTTTATCCGGCGCTAATTATACAAAAGATGCATACCATATGTCAATAACTTAAATATTACAGTTTTGTAACGAACTAAAAAATATAGTTCAAATAAAGAAATACCGGGTTGTATGATGTTTCCTACTTTTCCTTTTTTTTATGCTTTGAATCCTTGCTCTCACTCATGAAAAACCCGTCAATGATTTTTTCGGCCAGGCATTTTCTTTTTTCGGCCTGTATTACAAGGGCAATCACAAAAAGGGTGAGAAAAGCCTTGTTCTTGTCGGTCATTTCACCAAGTCCGGGTTTTTCGGCAAGTGTTTTGATAAGAGCTTCGATGTTGTCGGCGAAAACCCTGTTCTGCTCCTTTTCCATATCGTTGAAAATCCCATATAGTTTTTCGGTGGTGTTGCCCGGATGGGAATCGCCATCTTTCAGAGCGGAATCGATTACGGGATTCAGGAGCTCATACATGTCGCCAAGTGAAATAATCTGCTTTAGATGATATATGATAGATAGCAGCATTATCTGCTCCCGGTCGTATTTTTTGTTTTCGGGGGGGGAGATCAAGCCCGACTTCACATAGTTGTTTATCATGGTCTTTGTCAAGATCTTGTCGTCGTCACGCCTCTTGAACATAGATAGCTTCATATCCATGAACGTCGTTACCTGGTCCATATAAAGGGCTATTTCAGGAATGTCGTTTTCAGATATTCCTTCGAATGAGTTAATTTCCTTCAACATATCGCGTATGGCCTGTAGATTGTCCTGCATGTCGTCATACCTCCGTCCACACCATTATATAAATTTATAAGAGGTGTTGCAATAACGATAATTCGATTGACAATGCCAACAAGAGGAAATATAATAAGGACAGAACAACATATAGTATTAAATACTATGTAACGCAACAAGGAGAATGACATGCCTATAACAAAAATAATGCTGTGCGGAGACTCCATTTCCAGGGGAGTGGTGTACGACGCAATTGAGAAAAAATACAGGATCTGTGAAAAAGCTTTTTCAAATCTATTGGGCGGGATCAAAAACGCAAAAGTCTTCAACATATCCGGTTTTGGAAACACGGTTGAAAGGGCTGAAAAGAAATTCAACAGGATGTTTAAGAAAGTGATGCCCGATGTAGTCATATTCGGACTGGGTGGAAATGACTGTGATTTCGACTGGGACAGCGTATCGGAAAACCCCCGGGTGCAGCATCAGCCCAATACCGATGTTAAAACATTCAAGAAGATTCTAAGTTCAATGACCGACGAAGTAAAAAAGCAGGGTGGAAGCGCAGTGCTTATGACCCTGCCGCCTCTTGATCCCGACCGGTATTTCAAATGGATATCGAAGGGGGATGAAAAGAGGGCGAAAAACATCCTGAACTGGCTTGGGAGCGTGAGCAAGATATACTGGTGGCAGGAAAAATACAATGCGGCGGTATTGAACATAGCACACGAAAAACAGCTGGAGGTCATCGACGTAAGGAGCACATTTCTGGACCGCCCGGATTTCAGGGAATATCTATGCGAAGACGGCATACATCCCAATGAGAAAGGGCAGGAACTTATAGCCGGTGTCGTCAGGAATCATGTCGGCAACAACAGGAGTGCCTGACAAAGAAGCCTGAAAAACAGATCTTACGCTATTTGCTCACGCCATATGACAATACGATCCTGTCCTCTTCCACCTGAAAATCGTTCAATGAAAAGCCCGAAAAAACGGAAAGACGTTCCTCAATCCCGGATTCGAGGTCTTTCGACAGTGAAGCGAATATCTGTTGTGCGAAGGGGACGTTCATTTTGCCTATGCGAACACCGGTGATGCTTACATCGAAATCACCGGAGCCGATGTAATGAATTGAAATTGTGGCATATAGCTGTTTACCTTCGGCAGAACCCAGGAGCGACCCGACCAGGGGGTGGGTATCCGATTCTTCCAAATATATGGATAAATCCTTGACCGTGGCTGTCATGTCGATTGTGGCATCGGCATTGCATATCATCATTATGTCTCTTATAGGGGACTCCTGTTCCGATTCCACGGCTTCTGTTGCCAGGGCGCTAAGGTCCGCATTATTCAACGTGACTGTCACTGTGGAAACCCCTCCGGACTCCAACTCTACTTTAATATTGTCGCTTATCGTGCCGCTGCCGCCGGCATATTGGCCCTTTTGCGAAGAACGCTGTGAGAACTCGTCTATTTCGGGCATCTTGTTGCCTGTGGCAAAAATCAGCACAAAAGCCGCCGCAGCTATAAGCGCTATTACAACGATAAAACCGATTATTGATACAAGGCAGCAGCTGGCCCTTCCATGATTGTTCATTTTAATCCCTCCGTAATTCATATGTCCATCCTGTACATCCTGTAGGTTTTATAGACTTTTCCACCTGTGGCTTCAAGCACCCGCATGGACTGGTCGTTGCCCTCTCCCACCGTGGAGCCTTCGGCCTCTATAAGGCCCTTTCTTTGTGCGTTTTTCATATAGTGATAAAAGATCGCCGCATTGACAGCCCGTCCCTGATATTCGGGGATGACAAACTGTATGAAAACCCGTATGCGTGTAATCTTTCTTTTGTAATAAAGGAATTTGAATATGCCGAAGGGAAAGAGCCTTCCGTTCATTTTCATGAACACCTGGTTGTAGTCGGGAACGCCGACTACGAAGCCTATGGGTTCACCCGTGTCGTTTTTACGGGCGATGCACACAAGTTCCGGATCAAGGAACATCATCAGCATGCCGGCTTCCTTTTTAATGTCTTCAACCGAAGGTATCACGAAATGGGTCCAGCTTTCAGGCACCGCTTTAAAAAGGACGCTCCTTATGTCCTCTGCTTCCGAATCGAGATTTTTGGCATCCAGGGTGTCTATATGAAAATCATATTTCTTCAATGCGTAATCAACCACTTTGACAAATCTCTCAGACGGGAATCTGTCGGCTGTGAAGTGGAAAGCGAAGAAGTCCCGGTATTTCTCAAAACCGTAGGCCTCGAACAAATCAATGTAGTACGGGGGGTTGTAGGAATCGAAAAGGACCGGGGGCGAATCGTAGCCCTCGAGCAGAAGCGCCCTGTAGTCATCCCCGTTGGTTGGGGAGACGGGACCTTCAATAAATTCCATACCCTTTTGTTTAAGCCAGGAGCGGGCGGCGTCAAAGAGCATGAAGGCGGCTTTTTTATCATTTATGCATTCAAAAAGTGTTATATAGCCGCGTTTGAAGCCTTTTTCACGATTAGCCTTCTCATCTATGCCCGCAATCAGCCTGCCGATTGTCTTTTTCTTATCTTTCAATATATATATCTTATGTACACCATTTGAAAAAAGGGCGTTGTCTTTTCCCCTGACGGTTCTTTTCGTCAGGACTTTCAAAAGGGGCACCCAGTTGGGGTCGTCCCCGTATAGTTCATATGGAAGATCGATAAAATCCTTAAAATGTTTTCCGCCGGTCACTTCAACCAATTCATATGCCAATGCAACACCCCCTAAAAAAATACCCTATAATTGTAACATAACGGGACAATCTTTTAATTACCCACTTTTTATTACCTTGCGTATAATATAAAATGATAAGGAAATATATTACGGATGGTGACTTATGCCTATTTTGGACAAACCCATTGAAGAGCTAAAAAAATATAAGGGAACAGGGATCCGACCGGCGGACATCGATGAATACTGGGACAAGGCCCTCGACGAGATGCGTGCCGTCGATCCGCAGGTGAAGATAGAAAAAGCCGACTTTTCATGGCCCAGTGTAGAGTGCTACGACATGTATTTCACGGGTGTCAGGAATGCGCGCATATATGCAAAATTGCTAAAGCCCGCAAAACAGATGCAGAAAAAAGGACCCGCTGTCATACGATTCCACGGATATTACGGAAACAGCGGCGGCTGGCACGAATACCTGGCCTTCGCCCTGGCGGGGTTCACCGTGGCCGCCATGGATGTCAGGGGACAGGGCGGCAAGTCGGAGGACTCCGGAGGATACAAGGGGACCACCATCAAGGGAAACATAATAAGAGGGCTTGACGACGACATACACAATATGATGTTCAGGCACATATACTTAGACTGCGCCCAGCTCGCCGGAATCATAATGGACATGGAAGACGTGGACGAAAACCGAGTGGGGTGCTACGGCAATTCCCAGGGAGGGGGACTCACCCTGGCCTGCGCAGCACTTGAACCGGGGATTAAAAGGGCCGCGCCCCTTCACCCGTTCCTTTGCGACTATAAGCGTGTGTGGGACATGGACCTGGATAAGAACGCTTACGAAGAAATAAGGTATTTCTTCAGGGCTTTCGACCCCGAGCACAAGAGGGAGGAAGAGATATTCCAAAAACTCGGATATATAGACCTGGTGAATATTGCGGGCAGGATCAAAGCCGAAGTGTTATGCGGAACCGGCTTGTTGGATGAAATCTGTCCGCCCTCCACGGTTTTCGCCGCATACAACAACATGACGTGTGAAAGGGAAATGAAGATATATCCCGATTTCAATCATGAAGGGATGCCATTCTTCATGGATGACACATATGAATTTCTGGCAGAATTATAAAAGGAAGTGTGATTGTGAAATACAAAGAATTGGATTTTGGTAAAATCAGAACCTATCCCGTCGCCGACAGGCACAACCTGGTGAGAATCGACAACCTGTTCGAACCCGACACCCATGAGTCCGAGCTGTGGGAAGATCCCGATTTCGCGCATGTTTGTGAAAACATAAGAAAAGCCCGTAAAGACGGCAGGCCCGTTATTATGTCGCTGGGTGCCCATGTCATTAAAAACAGGTTGTCCAGATATTTGATCGAGATGATGAAAAACGGCACAATAACCCATATCGCAGGAAACGGAGCGGTCAGCATACATGATTTCGAACTCGCCTTCAACGGAGGCACCTCCGAGGACGTGCCCACGGCAATTGAGGACGGGTCCTTCGGCATGTGGGAGGAAACAGGCTCCATGATGAACGAAGCCATCAAAAAAGGGGCGCAACTTGGAATGGGATACGGTGAAAGCCTGGCTGTTTACATAGACACCCATCCGGAGCTGTTCCCGTACAAGGATGATTGCGTATTATACCAGGCATATAAAAACAACGTGCCCGCTACCTATCACATAGCCCTTGGCACGGACATAATACACCAGCACCCGTCCTGTTCGATGGGCGCCATAGGAGCGGCTTCGGGAGTGGACTTTAAAAGATACTGCGAATCGGTGTCAAGGCTTGACGGCGGGGTCTTTTTGAATTTCGGTTCGGGAGTAATCGGACCCGAAGTGTTCTTAAAAGCGCTGTCCATATCCAGGAATCTGGGATATGACGTATACAGGATCACAACAGCGAATTTCGACTTGATAGACCTGGGCGATTACAAACGAAAACTTTCATATGACGACATATATTATTATTACAGACCACGCAAGAACATAGTGAACAGACCTGTCAGCAGGGGCGGCGAGGGTTATCATTTCTGTGTGGACCACAAGGTTTCAATACCCGCCCTTTATAAAAAAACGATAGACGAGGAGAAATGAAATGGATGCCTGGGATGCCAAATTCGGATTTTACTGGTACAACGACGAAGAAATTTTCAATTTCACCGCAGAGGACTTCGACGCCAAGGCGAGAGGCTTTGCGGAAATAGGGATCAACACGGTGATCACCTTCAGCTGCACCCATTTTCGATGGAGTTTCAAGCAGCATTGGGACAAGATAAACAAATGTCTTGCAAACATAGTCGAATCCTGCCATAAATACGGCATAAGGGTTGTGGAGCACCATTCCTCGCACCTGACCTTCGACCCGCTGGACGAGGATGATTGGGACTATATGGAACGGGTTCTAAACAAGAGGAAAAGCACGATTGATTCTTGGGAGGGATTGCGGGAGTTTGTAAGCCCGGACACCGTGAATGGCCTGGAAAACTACAGGCAGATCGACGGCAGGACGGGCAAATGGGCCAGATCCAACTACAAGGGATGGTGCATGTGCTTCAATAATCCTGATTACAGAAGGGAATATTTCGATTATCTGGAGACCATGTATAAAGAAACGGGGATTGACGGCATCATGTGCGACGATGTCCAGTATTTCGCGCGCGGTCACGCCTGCACCTGTGATTTTTGCAGGGAGAAGTTCACCGCGCAATACGGACATGAACTACCGGAACCGGGTATCGCCTGGAGCGCTTTTTTCGGTGATTTCGACAAACCCGAATATCTTGCGTGGGAGAAATTCAGAAGACAGTCCACACTCGAATTTCAGGAAGATGTGAACAAACACTTTGAAAAACTCGGACTCGACATGTTAAGACCCAACTACGTCTCCGCAAACCTAAAAAAAAGCTGGACGGCATATCCTTTTGAAAAGGCGCTGCATCTTTGGGACTGGGTTTTCCAGGAGAACTGCTTCTCATTTGTCATAAAACATTCCTGGCCGCAGTTTCTTGCGGAATCCATCCACAGGTACAACATGGGAAGGTTAAAAGGCGTCCCTTCGATGTCCATGTTCTACCCGGACCGTCACGACACATTCTATTTCGCATGGGCTCTAAGCATGGCATGGGGCCAGCTTTTCACCGGGACGCCCGAAGGCGGCGACATGAGCAGCCTGGAAAGGGATTTCAGAAATTTCGAGAAGAAACACAGGGAGCTGTTGTTCGATCAAAAGAAAAAGGCGGATGTCACAATTTACTGGTCATACGAAACCGCAAACTACTGCGACCCTGAAAGCTGCAGACACATAACCGCTGTAAAAAGCTGGGCGCAGGCACTTGTTTTTGCTGGATATTCCATTGACATGGTCTTTGCGTCGGAAAAGGAAATCGACCCCCATACGCATTCATGTCTGCTGGTTCCCGATGTCATGATGATGGAAGACAGGGAGTTTATGAAGATAAACGACTTCGCAGCAGCCGGCGGAACCGTGATTTACACAGGGACTCCGGGATTGAAAAAACCCGACGGGGATTACAGGACAAAACAGGAACAGATTAGACTGCTTAACAAAGGGGTTCCAGTTAATAGGGACAGGTGGAGCACCGAATTCAACAAAGGTACGGGCAGGATAATTTGTTATGGGGAAACCCCGCTGGACAATTACTATTACGAACCCCATTCGGTTGACAGGTGGGAAAGAACTTCCCTTACGGGCCAACTTCCCGACTATATAGCCGACAAGATGGCTTCAAGGGTGGAAAGGCTAATAGGGTCGCATGTGGACAGGAGCGTCGTCCCGCACGAGGAACACGAGATGGTGAATTATTACCGCACCTTCGACCCGGCCGGCAAAAACATGCTTATTCACATTATAAACGCCATGGGTACCATAGATTCCGGAGCTAAGACAGCGGGCCATGAAGCCGAGGTTCCCGAATTTTTGGAAGACGCCGCAAAGGATTTCCACACCATACTGGAAACAAAATGCAGCCCGAAAGGGGATGTGTTCATGATAAGCCCCGAATTCGACGGGCAAAAGAAGCTGCACACCGAAAAGGATGGCGGTGTTTTGCGGATATACATACCCGAAGGCTTGTTCGCGGGATATGCGGTCGCAGTGATACCCGTCGAGGAAAGTGATATTGAAAAGTGAAGGAGACCGAACTATACCAACCGGTAAAAGAGCTTCTTGAAAAACAGGGGTATGAGATAAAAGCCGAGGTCAAGGATGTCGACATAGCCGCCATGAAAAACGGAAATCTTCTGATAGTCGAGTTGAAGACATCGATTAACCTCAAACTCCTGATACAGGCCGCAAAAAGACAGCGCATGACGGACCTTGTGTATGCAGCCGTGCCCAGACCCTCTTTTAAAAAACGTTTCAACAAGGGTTTTGAAGACAGGAAATACCTGTTGAAAAGACTGGGCATCGGACTGATACTTGTGGCAATGGACGCGGACATACCCTATGCCGCAGTGGACTTTGAGCCCGCTGTTTTCGACATGGCAAAAAGCCGGGCGGCATCTTCGAAAAAAACAGCATCCCTAATAAATGAAATGAAATCCCGTTCAAGCAGTGAAAACAAAGGTGGCAGCAATCGTACGAAACTTGTTACCGCGTACAGGGAAAAGGCTTTGAAAATAGCATGCCGCCTTGAAGGCGGGGCTTGCATGAAAACCGGCGAACTAAAAGACGAGGGATGCCCGCCGGAGACCACGAAGATCCTGTATGACAACTACTACGGATGGTTTGAAAGGACCGGCAGGGCCCAATACCGCCTGTCGGAAAAAGGCCGGCGCGCGCTTAAAAAATACAGCAGTGTGCTGGAGTATATCAATGTAAAGGACTAGGAATATGAATCAATTGAAAGCCGGAATCGCAAAAAAAGACATTTCACCTGAAAAAGCCCTGCCGGGCAGACTGGGGTTGAACCATCTGATACACCCCCATCACGACATAAGCTCAAAGGCCCTTGCACTGTCAAACGGGGATGAGAAACATGTGATAATATCCTGTGAGATTGTCGGCCTGACCGGAAGTGAAAACAGAAAAATAAGAGAAGCAGTCACCGCTGAAACCGGAATACCCGGTGAAAACATAGTGATAGTCTGCACCCACACCCATGCCAGCCCCTGGGTATGGGACCTGCAGCATGAGCAGGCCGAAATGCAGGGGTTTAATGTCCTTGACAAGCAATGGATGGACAAAGTGATTGAAAACGCATCATCGGCTGCGGTGGAAGCTGTAGAAAACCTAAAATCCGCGCAGCTGCGACTGGGAAAGGCCGGGGTTGAGAAGGTGGCAAGCAATAGGGTCGATCCTGTCACCAGGTGGTCCATATGCGCCGACGACGAAATAAGAAACGCTCCGGACGGGCTCATCGATCCTGAAACAAGGGTCATATCCGTTCATCACAATGAGAAACCGGAGGCGGTTTTTGCAAACTATGCATGTCACCCCTCGGCATACGGAGGCGGAAGAACAAAAAAAGTATCGCCGGATTTCCCATATTTCGCTGAAAAAGACCTGCGTGAAAAATTAGGAGAGGATTTTTTCGCTGCATACTGGCAGGGATGCGCGGGCAATATCAACAGTGGGAAATACGTGAAAGAGGGAAGCGAAGAGGAAGTGGCGGTCCTTGGCCTGCGTTTTAAAGAGGCGGTGGAAAAAGCTCTTGAAAAACCAGTCTCGACAACGGAGGAAGGCTACGAATTCAAATACAAAAAATTCAAACTGCCCGTGGGGGATTTTGTGAAAAGCCCTGAAGAGGCCCAAAAGCTGTTTGTCGAAATGAGTAAAAGGTTAAAGAGGCAGGATTCCATAAGCGAACAGGAAGTTTTTGACTGGAGGGCGCTTTTAAAGAAACTGGATGTCAGCCTTGTGTCGGACGGTAAAAGCATGGAGATTGAATTCCAGCTTTTCAGGTTCAAGGATTTCGACTTGTTTTTTGTGCCGGGCGAGTGGTATGTTCAGCTGTATTTCAATTTAAAAAGGCAATCGGATGAAAGGGAGCTGATTTTAACTACGATGAACAATTTCGACCTGCTGTACATTCCGGACAGGGAGTCCATGGTCAACAAGGACTGGTACGGGGTCAGGACCGGGATGAGGAGCCTTGGGGATGAATCGGCCGTAGCGCTGTATGAAGAGGCTGAACAGTTTCTTGGCAGCTAGTCCGCATGTTTCCTTATGAGGAATGAAAACAGGAAGGATGCGGCCATGACATAACCCGTCAAAGGCATCGCCTTTATTATATTCGTCGCATCGCCGACCACTCCCATGACATACGGGACGAGTATGGCCGTAACGGCAATGCCCGTGTAGATGATGGCGGTTATCCCTCCGGTGTTGCGGGGAAAGTTGACACATGCGGTGAAAATGATAATGGGAAGGGTGGCTCCGGTAAACAGACCCGCTAAAAACAAGAAGGCGAAAAACGCCCAGGTCTGTTGAATGAGTAAAGCGGCGAAAAGGCATATCGTCCCGCCGAAGGCGGTGAATATTATCAAAAACCTGGCATTCGCCCGGTTCAATACAAGTGATGATATGATCCTGCTTATTACAAATCCGATAAAATACATCGAAAGTATCACTCCGGAAAGCCTTCCGGAGTCGTTGCCGAGAAACTTTGCGTATGAAGGGAACCATGTCACAAGCCCCACATATGAACCGCTGAAGCACATGGCGCTAAGGGTCAGCACCCAGACCTGCGGATTTTTGACAAGGGAAGCAAGGTTCAAACGGTCATCTTCATTCTCATCAGTTACGTGTTCCGTCATCGATGATGTTCCAAGCACTGTGAAAAGGGAGACGACAGCCATCAGTATGCAGGCCGCCCCCAAAAAAAGGAAGACGGCCCTCCAGCCCAGTTCGGTTCCCGTGAAATAAGCCGCGCTTATCGGACCAAGCACTGCGCCGATACCAAAAAACATGTGCAGTATCTGGAGATAGAATTCCCTTCCGTTTGTATTTATGTCGTTTATATACGCATTGATGGACACGTCGAAGATCTTGGTGGAAAATCCGAAAAGGACGAAAGCTATGACTATGAGGACATAGGAGGAGGCAAAAAAGCCTGTGGCGACGAGCACGATTGAAAAGAACAGGAAGCTGAAGAAAACCTGTCGGGATTTTTTTACAAGGTCCGACAGGTATATCATGCCTACAAGGGTCACTATTCCGCCCAGATTGAAAAAAGCCTGTATCAAACCGGCCTTTGTAAGGGAAATGCCGAAATCCTCGATCATCGGCGGGATGAGCTCCCCGATCATGTTTAGAAACAATCCGTAAAGGGCCATCATGACAAGTGATGTTGCGGTGGCTTTAAAAACATGCCGGTTTGCGGGGGCGAATCTGCTCATAAGTAAATTACCGTCCTATCCATAAAAAAGATTGTACACGATATGCGCCGGAGGGACAATGCCTGATGTAAAACACAGCTTTGTTCTGATATAATGCATTTCATGGGAATAATTAATTTTCAAAACGTAACAAAGAGCTATGCGGGGGAAGCCATACTCGAAGACATCAGCTTCGAGATTTTTCGCGATGAAAGGGTTGCTTTCATCGGGAGGAACGGCACGGGCAAGACAACCGTTTTCAACATAATAAACAAAGAGATTGACATAGATTCCGGGAACGTATCGGTGCAGCCGGGGCTTGCCGCCGCGTATTTAAGACAGATACACGATGAAGAACCGGGGACGACGGCGGAAGACGTGGTCAAAAAAGCCTTTGCCGACATTGAAAAGGTAGAGCGGCTTATGCAGGAAGCCTTTGTAAAAATGGAGAAAAACCCGAAGGACAGGGACCTGATCCGCGAATACGGGAGGCTGCACGACAAGTACGAGTTCACAGGCGGCTACGACACCGAGGAAAAGTACAGCAAAATAGTCAAGGGGCTAGGAATCCCGGATGAATTGCTTTTAACGGAGTTCAACCGTTTAAGCGGGGGTGAGCGCACCACGGTAATGCTCGCAAAAGCGCTGCTTTCCGGACCGGACATCCTGCTTATGGACGAACCGACAAACCATCTGGACATGGATGCGAGAAAATGGCTGGAAAACTACATACAAAACTACATCGGGACAGTGCTCTACATATCGCATGACAGGTATTTCATTGACAGGACCGCCGACAGGATAATCGAATTGACAGGGAAAAAGGTTTTTTCGTATAAAGGTAATTTCAGCTCATACAAAAAGCAAAAACAGGAGCAACAGGAACGCGACCTTAAGCTGTATGAACGCCAGGAAAGGGAGATAAGAAGATTATCTGAAACAGCCCTTAAGATGAGGAATTATTCGACGGAAAAGACAATTCACATAGCCAAAACCATCGAAAAACGCATAGAGCAGATAAACAGGATAGAAAAACCGGTGACGGAAACAACCCTTCATCTGGCCATTACCGAAACAGGGAAGATAGGCAGGGAAGTGATAAAAGCGGAAAAAATATCGAAAAGATATGATGATAAAGTTCTTTTGGAAGATGTTGACTTCCTTGTTAGAAGCGGCGAGAGAATCGCCGTCATCGGCCCGAACGGCGCAGGCAAGAGCACCCTTATAAAAATACTGACCGGTGAGCTGGAGCCCGACTCCGGAAATGTGAAGCTGGGAAGATCGGTGAAATACGCATATCTGGAACAGGATGTTGAATTTTCCCACGGGGAGAACACCGTGCTTGACGAGGTGTGCGAACAGCTGGATATCACCATCTCCTCCGCAAGAAACCTTCTAGGCAAGTACAATTTCAAGGGTGATGACGTGTTCAAGAAGATAAGCGTTCTTTCGGGAGGGGAGAGGAGCAGGCTGAGGCTGCTTTTGGAAATGCAGGATGATGTGAACCTGCTTATCCTCGACGAGCCGACGAACCATCTCGACATACCCTCCCGTGAAGAACTGGAAAGCGCCATCGGGGAATTCGGCGGATGCATGATCTTCATTTCCCATGACAGGCATTTCATCAACCTGTTCGCAGACAGGATATTTGAAATCAGGAATTCGGTGTTCAAGGCATACGAAGGGGATTATGACGATTATCTAAACAGCTTGGAAAATGAAGAAACCCCTAAAAAAGCCCCGTCGAAAACAAAAGCGAGGCCGGACAGGGGGCGCGAAAAAAGGAAGGTCGATTTCACCATAAGAAAGACCGAGGAAAAAATAAGCCTGCTGGAAAACCAACTTGACGAAATAGAAGGGCAGATTCAAAAGCACGCCACCGATTACGAGAAGCTTTCACAGTATTCCGCCGAAAGGGACGAGCTGGAGGAGGAACTGGAAAAACTATATGAGAAATGGATGGGTATAACGTATGAATGAAAGACCGGATCTGATAACCAGGCTGGCTCCCGGGGATGGGAAAGCGGTTTTTGAAGCGAGTGCGCTTTTTGAAAAAGCCCGTGTCACGGATATGAAAACCGGCGATGTGGTGGAAACCGCGAAAATGCGAAGGATAACTGATAAAAACTATGAAGTAAGCGGACTGGAAAACGGCACGGACTATAAAATCAGCATTGTTTTGGAAAACGGGGTGGAAAGCTACAGCCACCCCTTCAGGTGCGGTGAGTTTCCCGGCACCGTCATAAGTTATATACATCCAATGGACAAGGCGTATCTTCCTTCGGGAATGTGTCCGGCCACACCCTGCATATTGAGGTCGGGAAAGCGCTTGATAGTGTCCCATGACATTTTCTACAGGGACATGGCTCAGAACCTCACCCTCGTTTTTTACTCGGAAGACGAAGGAGTCACATGGAGCAGGCTTTCATCAATAGAGGGCTGCCTATGGGGGAAGATGTTCATATATCAAAACACACTTTTCATGCTCGGTTCAATACACGAATACGGCGATTTGAATCTTTATGAATCGGGCGACGGCGGCAAAACATGGGAAAAGGCGTGCACAGTGTTAAAAGGCGGCAACAAATATACGGGAGGACCTCACAAGTCGGCCATGCCGGTGATTGAACACGACGGCAGGATATGGATCTCCCTGGAGTACGGTTCATGGGAACTGGGGGGGCACTCCTTCGGGGTGATGTCCGCTACAGGGGACATAAGAAAGAGTGAAAACTGGATTGTTTCCGGGTTCATTGATTACAATCCGGATTGGCCAGGGGTCCCGAAGGCGGAATCGAGCGGCTGCATAGAAGGAAATGTCGTATTGTGCCCCGACGGAAAACTTATTGATTTCCTGCGATTCGGGTTCAAAGACAACCAACGCAGTTTCAAAACCGCTCTTTATACGGTGATTGATTATAAGAATCCCGATGCGACGCCGATATACGGCGGTACGGTGGATTTTTACGGCAGCCACACGAAATTCTGTATAAAATACGACGAGTCGACAGACAGATACTGGACAATAAGCAACAAGGCCGACAGTGAAAAACCGGGCAGGCGTAACGAACTGATACTTATGAGTTCAAAAGATGTCATGAACTGGCAGATCGAACAAACGCTTTTGGACTATGAACACAACGGCTGGAGTGAAAACCACGAACAGGTCGGGTTTCAATATGTGGATTTCATATTCAACGGGGATGAAATAGAGTACGTTTCAAGAACGGCGTTGAACGGGGCGCTCAACTACCACGACTCGAACTGCATAACTTTTCATAAAGTGAAATACAGGTGATGTCAAAGGTTGGCAAGCCCTGTGTTTTCATATATTAACCTGGTGTATTCAATGCCGTTCGGACTTGTTATAGGCTGCGACTTGTCCACAATCACCCAGTTGGGGTCGGAATCCAGGTCGGGGTGATGTGCATCGACATCGAAAGTGCCCTTGACCTTGGTGACAAAGGCCTTGCTGCAGTAGGGTAGTAATAGCCTGTATATCTGTGCTCCGCCAATTAAAAATACATCGTCGGAGTTTATGTCGTCAAGCAGTTCCATGAGGCCTTCAGGGGAGCAAACCACGTCTGACCCTTCGACGGGATAACCCCAGCTTCTTGTAAGAACGATGTTTCTTCTTCCGGGAAGGGGTCTGCCGCCCGGCAGCGATTCCAAGGTTTTGCGTCCCATGACAACAGTTTTTCCGAGGGTCTTTTCCTTAAAGAAGACCAGTTCGCCCGGTATGCTCCAGGGCAGTTTGTTGTTTTTCCCTATTCCCCAATTTTCATCAACAGCAACTATGCTGATCATAATAACACCTAAACCGCAATCGGAAAGCTGACATGCGGACCCTTCTTATAATTTTCCAATTTGAAATCATCTGCCGTATAATCGTAGAAATCCTGTTTTTCCGTGTTCATTATGAAACGGGGCGCGTCATACACGGGTCTTTGTATCAGTTTTTCGATTATCGGTATATGCCTGTCGTATATGTGCGCGTCGGCTATCACATGGACGAACTCACCCGGCTTCAGACCGCTCAGATGGGCAAACAGGTATACAAGGACGGAATACTGTACGACATTCCAGTTGTTGGCCGCAAGCACGTCCTGCGACCGCTGGTTCAATATGGCGTTGAGCCTGTCGCCCGTCACATTGAAAGTCATTGAATAGGCGCAGGGGTAGAGCCTCATTTCATGCAGGTCGTGATGGTTGTAAAGGTTTGTCATGATCCTTCTGCTGTAGGGGTTGTGCTTCAAATCGTACAGCACGCGGTCAACCTGGTCGAATTCCCCTTCGGGATAGTTATGCTTGATACCCAGCTGATATCCATAGGCTTTGCCTATCGAGCCGTCTTCATCCGCCCAGGCGTCCCATATCCTGCTGCCCAGGTCGTTTATATTGTTGGACTTTTTCTGCCAGATCCAAAACAGCTCGTCTATGGATTTCTTCAAAGATGTGTGTCGGAGAGTCAATATCGGGAACTCTTCCGACAGGTCGTATCTGTTTATCACGCCGAATTTCTTTATCGTGTGCGCAGGGGTGCCGTCGTCCCATCGCGGACGCACTTTCTGCCCTTCCGAGGAAACCCCGTTTTCCAATATGTCCCTGCACATTTCTATGAAAATTTGATCAGCCTTGCTCACAAGTCACCCCCCGTAAAATCACCAAGAACATTATAGCAAAGGTATGCGGTTATTCCAAAAAGTTTTACTTGGTTAAGCCGCGGGATAAACCATCATACCTTCTTATGATTCATTGATGGATTTAACCGCGACGAAGCCTCCTTCGCCGTAACCGGTCTTGAAATCCTGCTCCGAACCTATTTCAGACAGAGCGCCGAAAACAGTCTGCACCGTCTCTATGCCGGTAAAGCCCGCTTTTTCCAAAAGCCTTATAATATCCCCGGTGGAATAGAAGACAGCGTCCCTGTAAAACACATTCTTATGCTTGTTTTTCTCATATATGCGTCCGAGAGGGCTTTCACTGTCCACAAAACCTATTATGAAGAGTCCGTTTGCCTTGAGTACCCTTTTTACCTCTTCAAAGGCTTTTCCGATATCATCCAGGAAACAGACCGATGTCACCATCAGCGCATAGTCGAATGAATTGTCTTCAAAGGGAAGTGTTTCCGCAACGGCGTCGTAGACATCCAAACCTCTTTCTTTAGCCAATTCCCTCATCTTCCGCGACGGGTCTATCCCTGTTTTTATTCCCAGAGGTTCGGCGAATTTACCGCTTCCCACCCCTATTTCCAATCCATTTCCCTTTTCGGGAATGAAATGCCTTACGGCTTTTAGCTCTGACAGGTAGGCGTGGCGGTTATCTTCAAACCAGTCGTCGTATCTTTTGGAATGCTTATCGAAACTTTCGGTTTTCGGCATCAGACACCTCGCTTCCTTATACAAATGATACATCAATCCGGGGCGTTTGTGTCATTCAACCAATATCCGTGCCATGAAACAGTTACATATAACTAAAGCAGTTGAATTCCGGTTACCAAAAGATAAACCGAAACCGTTAGTGTCAAGGAATTTTCCTCATGATCGATTTACTCAGATTACTTGACACTAACTGTCGAAAACCCGGATTTGACGCTTGCCTTTTATAGCTATATAATTGTTACTAAGCACAGGGAACGTGTCGTTTTACTTGTTTATTACACTAGTGATTTAAAATAAAATTGGAAGAGGAGTATGTCATGACAAAAAAAATATTTATTAGTATTCTAGTTTTGTCGCTTGTTCTAACTGGTTTTGCAAGTGCTTATCCAGTTCCATCTACAAAGTGGACGACTGGCACCGTTGATGGTTGGGTTCAAGGGCATGGCGAAGCTTCGGATGATGGGTTTTATGACATTTTTCTTGAGATTAGACTTTATAATAATGCTTTGGAAAAAATAGACGAAAGTTCTGCCACAAATATCACCTATGTATATACTCAAACAGGAGTGCATTGGGGATATAATTATAATACTTGTGTAACTATAGGTTCAGCTTTTACTAACTGATTTTGTATCAGAAATCCTAATTTTTAACAATAATAACGATTATTACTGAAAGGTTAGTAAAAATGAAAAAGTTATTTTTAATTGCATTCATTCTAGTACTTATGTTCATTGGTTGCACAAGAAAAAATAATTACGGTTATGAAGAAACTCCAAATAGTTCGGTAAACTCTTCTCCACTTATAACAGCTACCACATTGCCCGGAATTCATAGTGATATTGTTTTACCTGATTATATTGAACCTAGTGATAGCCTTAATATTATTTACCCTGCTTATCTCATCATGCGGTATCATAACCTTGAATCTTGGCAATTATTAATAAAAGAGAAATTTGAGATAGAAGTAAATATAATTTATGAATATAGCATACCTATAGATGAATTAACGGATACCCAAAAAACAAACACTGTTCTATATCTCAACTATACTAAAGGTTATCCTTATGAATTTAATACACGGGTGTATGATTTATGTGATGAAAGAATAGCTTATGATTTGAGCCCTTATTATTTAAAATATGGTTGGGACAGCTTCATTGATCCTTCCTATATAGAATTACTAAAAACCAATGAAAAGATATATGCTGTACCTGCAACGAATAAAAAATATATTTTACCAAGATACTACAATAAGGAGTATCTTTCAGAACTTAATCTTGAGGTGCCAACCAATGTAATGGAATTGTACAATTATTTGCTTGCAACAAAGAACTTAAATTCTTCTGATGACTCATTCTATCCAATCTGTATTTTCAGCCCATATATCACCATAAGTACGGCAGATATATTTAGAGCATATGGTGTATATTTCAATTCTGCTGATAACCTTACAATAACATACAACCACAATGTGAATTCTTTTGAAGACGGAGTTTTTTCCGATGGGATTGAATCAGCGCTAACATATATAAGAACATTACAAAATGAAAACCTTATGCTGATTTGTGGGAATTTTATAAATACAAACAGTGATGGACAAATAGCTGATGTTTTTAACACTAGCTATGAAAAAATTAATAAAAAATTTGCCACGGAATATGGTGTTGTCTATGTACCTGAAAAGAATGGGTTTATCCGTGATGGTATAGAGCCCTATACGCAAACGGCCTATGAAAGTTTAAACGGTTATTATCTTACTGGAACAAACGTAAATAATGTTTGTGAAGTGAAAAGTGATTTAGCTTTTTATGTATTCCCCAAAAAAAATAATAATATTAATGAGACGATTGCTTTATTTAATGATATTTTTACTCGTCCCGATTATTATGCCAACTTTAGGTATGGCAGGGATGAAATCGATTATTCAATAATCAATAGTGAAATCATAATAAGCCCCCCATTGACAGGAGCCTTTTTGGATTTAAAAAATATAAAACCTATTGAGGACAATAACGCATCGCTCGTGCCCGAAAGCAACATCGTAGTTGAGAGGCTTTCGAGTGATATGTGGTTTGAAAAAAATGTGTTTAATGCGTATCAGACATATTTAAAACATGGAGATGGTTTTAATGCTCATTCACAACATGATTTAATGAAAATTCTTTTTAATGAGTCACTTTCGCCATATGATTCGATAAATGAATACAAAAAACAGTTTAGGCTATTAGGACTTGAACAGATTATTAACAACCTAAACGATAGATTAGGCACCACTTCTTCATACAATTACGACTAATGTGATTAAGTGTTTTTGCCAACTTTTTGTCCGCACCCCCTCCTGGGGAATTTACTGTTGCAAAAAACATCGAAGCCTGCAGGAATGATTACCGTGTGATGTATTTCAAGACCAGCAGGCTGATAAACCTTCTGTCCCAGGCGAGGGCAGAAAACAAAGAACTAAGATTCTGGAAGAAACTGGACCAGGCTCAAGTTCTGATCCTTGACGAATGGGGATATATTCCATTTGAAAGAGTTGGTACTCAATTACTGTTTGAAGCAATTTCCGCATGTTACGAGAAAAGGAGCGTGATATTGACAACCAATTTGCCATTTGATGAATGGAACACTATTTTTTATGACCAGAAGCTGACAACAGCCATACTTGACCGTCTGGTGCATCATAGACTGCTCCTGATGCATGAAGGGCAGAGTTATCGGCTTCAGCATTCTAAGATGCAGTAATTATCGGCCCACGGAGGTGGCTGGTTTCTTAGCTTCCGTGGTGGCTGGTTACTATTTTGCCATAAACAATCATTGTCTGGTTGGTGACGGGAATCTTTTGTATCGTTTGTAGTTTTGATAAAGGTTTGCCGGAAAACAAATCCGCTTGAACAGGGCTTACTGAAACGTTGTATCATGCGTCAAGTATTCTATTTTCCGCGCATTCGC
>CAZWVS010000006.1:5903-27224 GCA_964636935.1 uncultured Clostridiaceae bacterium | reverse complement strand
CAGGACAATCATCTAGGAGAAGTCTTCTATCATATGAAGGCTTGCGCCGTCCTCGCCTATCGATATTCCGGCATGGGTTGCGCCGATTTTAACATTCAGATTGGGATAGCATATTGAATTCCTGACCTGTTCGCAGGCCCTGCCCGCTGCGAATATTGCAAAAGTGCTGGCGAAAACAGTTTTACCGCATGTGGCCATTCCGGCGGCTACGGACATCATGTTTGCCTCGGCTATTCCCATATTGTAGAATCTTTCCGGATATTTTTTTTGAAACTCGGCGGTTTTTGTCGACTTGGACAAATCGGCATCAAACACAACTATGTTTTCATCTGCGCCGAATTCGGCAAGCGCATCTCCGTAGGCCTGTCTTGTCGCTATTTTCTCACCCATGTTATTTTACCTCCAGTGAAGCCATGTGTTCTTCCAATTCCGCCATGGCAATATTGTATTCTTCCTCGTTCGGCGCCATTCCATGCCATCCGGCTTCGCCTTCCATATATGAAACCCCTTTGCCTTTTATTGTTTCGGCCACTATCATCGTGGGCTTTCCTTTTGTCTTTTTAGCCTGTTCAACAGCTGCTTCAATGGCATTCAAGTCATGCCCGTCGATTTGTATTACATTCCAGCGGAACGCCTTGAACTTTTCGACCACGTCTTCCGGACACATGACATCTGTAATGTTCCCGTCTATCTGCAGTCCGTTGTGGTCCAAAAAGGCCGTCAAATTGTCCAGTTTGTAATGCGCCGCGGACATCAAAGCCTCCCAGACCTGTCCTTCCTGGATTTCCCCGTCACCCAGAAGCGCAAACACCCTATAATCCTTTTTATCCAGCTTTCCGGCAAGAGCCATGCCGACTGCAGCCGAAATCCCCTGTCCCAGCGAACCGGTGGACATATCCACCCCCGGCACATCCTTTTTGCTCGGGTGGCCTTGTAAATAACTGTCTATGCTTCGAAATCCCTTAAGGTCCTCCACGGGAAAAAATCCCCTCTCGGCCAAAGCGGCATATAGGCCCGGTGCGCAGTGACCTTTTGAAAGCACGAACCTGTCCCTGTCCGGCCATTCCGGATTCGAGGGATCCAAGCGCATCTCCTTGAGGAACAGATATGTGAAAATCTCCGCGCTCGAGAGCGAGCCGCCGGGATGTCCGCTCGAGGCGCTATATACCTCCTCGATCACATGCATCCGTATCCTTGTCGCTTTTTTCCTTAAATCCAACATTGTTTTTTCGTTCATGTCCAATCTCCTGAATCTATTTTCCTTACACAGTATACATTTAGCCGATTTTGTTGTCAAAACCCCTGAACCCCTCGCCAAGGACTTCATGGACCTTTGTGACCACTACGAAAGCCTTTGGGTCGATTTCCTTCACGATCTCTTTTATTTCCTGTATGTATTTGGCCGCCGCCACACAAAACAGCACTTCCTTTTCCTCCCCGGTGTATTTCCCCACGCCTTTGAGGCCCGTCAGGCCCCTGTCAAGCTCCACAAGTATTCTTCGGGATATTTCCTCGTGTTTGTTCGATATTATGAAAATACCTTTTGACGGGCTGAACCCTTCCAGGATGTAATCCACCGTGCCCGACACCACCAGTATGGTAATGATTGCATATAGGGCGAGATACAGGCTTTTGAAAACCAGGCCTGCGGTGATCACTATCGCGGCGTCGAATATGAACATGGTCTGCCCCATGCTTAAATTCAGGCCGCTTCTGATAACGAGTTCGGCTATGAGGTCGGTGCCTCCGGTAGTTGCATTCAACTTGAATATCATCCCCATCCCGATTCCCATCAGCAGACCTCCGAATATGCCAAAAAGCAGCATGTCCGATATTGCGGATGAAAACTGTTTGCCTGCGAGTTGTGTTAAAAAGGGTTCCGTGGCATCGATTGCGACCGACATCGCCAGAGTTGCATAAAGCGTCCTTGAAGTGAAACGCCACCCCAGTTTTATTATTCCCGCCACAAACAGGGGCAGGTTCAATATCGCTATTATCAAACCCAGTGGAAGAAACCCGTTAATCACATAGTAAATTATGGTTGCCAGGCCGGTTATCCCGCCCGGCGCGATTTTATAGGGGAAAAGGAATATGTTCACACCTGCCGCAACTACAGCGGCACCCAGGGTGATCAGGGAATAATCACCTGCGACCTTTAAAAAATTTCTTTTTTTCATCTTGATCCGCCCCCCGATACATTCACTTCATTGGACAAAATTCATAACGGCCGTTATCCTATCTCAGTTTTTCATCTATGTCGCTGTGGCTTATCGTTGACAGTATTGTCTCGTCGCATTTTTTCGCTTTTTTATACAACCTGCGCGCTTTGGATTCCTTTCCCGCTTTTTCATGTGCGAGACCGCAGTAATAGTAGGCATCGGTAGTGTGGGGGTTTTTCTTTAAAAACACCTGCGCGGCCTTGAACGCCCTTTCATATTCACCTTCCATGCAGTATATTGCGACGATGTTTTCCAGTATGTCTCCGTGCTTGCTGTTGTATCTGTATGCCTCTTCATTGAATTCCCTGGCTTTCTCCCCGTCCCCCGTCGCAATCATCATTTTACCCATCACGCCGTAATATGTGGATGTCCTCAGGGGTTCTTCAAGTTTATCGAGCTTGGCAATCGCTTTTCTGAGATTGTTCTCTTCTTTCCATAACAGAACCGCATCGCAAACCTTGAGCTGCATCTCCACCTTCTCCGCTTCATGATGGTTTTTAATCTCCGCAATTATCCCGCGGGCTTTTTGAAAATCGCCGCCGAGTATGAGCGCATATGCATAAGACGCCTTCACCTTCGCTTCCACACGACTGACCTTGCAGGCTTTTTCGTAATATTGCACGGCTTTTTCAAGCTGTCCCTTCAAATATTTCCTTTTGCCGAAATACGAAAGGAATTTGTCCCTTTCATAATAAAATCTATAAATTATGTAGGACAAAAGGATGATTGCGCCTTCAATAAGCCCTCCTGTGATAATCACTATGATCACCACTATCGGAAGAACCCAGTTCAACATTTTCGTGTAATATTCGTTGTGCACCATCTATCCTTTCAACCCGGCCAGTGGTCCCAGAACCTTTTTCTACCTTCCGGTGTGACAAGCCTTCCTATTTCCTCCCTGGAAGCACCGTTGTCGAACATCGTTTTTGCGTTTACCGCGGCTTCATGAAAAGCCTTGACTTTTTCAATATGGTCCTTGTCCAACATCATCCTTGTCACATGTGTGAACACTTTTCCCGCTCCGTCTTCAACCGCCTTGTAAACCCAGTCCTTTACGTCCGTCGGACTTAAATCCCTGTAATGGAATGCGCCCATGCGCCATCCGAAGGGTACCCTGCAGTTGTCCCTTATCAATACGGGGTTGAGTTTGTGGGAAATTGACGGGTCGAAAAAGGTTATACGCGCCTCTTCGAGGAATTTCATTGTTTTATATGTATGGTCTTCACTGTGCAGATGCCTTTTGCCTTCAGATATTCCTTTATAGAATATTTCCCAGTAAGGAAGCACAAACTCCCTGAACTTGTCCGGGGGTATGTTTGAAGCTATGTCGTCACACATCGCCCCTTCTTTTTCGTTAAATTCCGGAAGCCCGTTCACCCTTCTGTAAAATTTGATATATTCAACAGTGTTTTTCGCGACCATTTCCAAAAATTCCTTTGTTTTTTCCGGCTGGTCGTATATGTCGTAGAAGAAATCGATGTCCCTGAGTTCATATGCCGTAGTGAGGGGCCCCTCGTACGCCATGCTCCAGTTGACCCGCTCCCCAGGATACGCTTCCATCAGCTTGTCCCTGTAATCAAGATAAAAACGCGCCTCTTCGGTCATTTCTGAAAATTCCATGTTCTCCTTCAGTATGTCTGTCCATTCCTTAAGACTCTTCTTATCATGTTTGTAATTGACCTCGCCCTGTCCTTCGGGAAAGACAAGGTCTATCCCCAGGAAATTTATATGTCCGTAGGACACGGGGGGCGTCGCCTTTCCGGGCGGCTCGAGGAAATCACCGAATCTTTCCTTTAAGCGTAAAAAATGTTTTTCCTTATAAACTTCGACACCCGCAGACGGGTTCCGGTTGAATTCATGTAGGTCTATGCCCGCCGCCTCCATCAATGCGTATACCGAAAGACCTATCTGCCATTCGAGCCCGTACTCCAGCCGCTCCTTATCATAATCAAAATCAATAAGCTCCCCACCTCCACCTTCACATTCTACCAGTAAAAAACCGCATATTCAACGACAGGAAATCATGCGGCTCGTATAAACACGGTATGTTTGAAATCGCCAATTTGAATACTAATCCCGGTTAATTTCATCCCGGGTCCTTCTCAGTGCTTCGAATATGCTCCGCTGTTCGCCGGTCAGCCTGTTCTCAAGAAAATCCCTGTCACGGACAGCGCCTTTTCCAGTTCTTCCATCGTCCCTGGTGGCGTTCAATTCGTTCTTCAGCTCTCCGGGCGTCATCCTTAGCCCGCCTTTTGAAAAAACGGTCTTTTGTTCAAGATAATCAGCGGTTACGACAGTCAAGGTCATGCCTGCACCGTGGTTTTTAACGAATCTCTCGATAAAACCGTCCGCCGTCTGATTCTCCCTAGTATAAATCACCCTTATGTTGTCATGCGCCACAATGCTTCCAAGTCCCTCCGGGACCATATGGGCGTCGAAAACGACTATCATCCCCAGCCCGGAGTACCCCTGGTAATCGGAAAGCATGTTGAGCAGCTTGTCCCTGGCTTCTTCAAGGCTCATCTGATCCAGTTTGAAAATGTCGCGCCAGGAATTTATGACATTGTATCCGTCTACGATAAGGTACTTCCTCATTCTCCCGACCTTTGACGCAGTATTTCAAACAGGATTATCGCAGCGGCATTCGAGGCGTTTAGAGACGCCATTTTACCCGTCATGGGTATGTTGACGAGAAAATCGCATTTTTCCTTTGCAAGACGGCTTATGCCCTTTCCCTCGTTGCCTATCACAACCGCCAGCGGGCCCTTCAGATTTGCCTTGTAATATGTGTTTTCACCCGCCATGTCGGCTCCCGCCACCCAGAGTTTCCTATCTTTCAATTCTTCAATCGTCCTTGAAATGTTCACTACACGGCATACGGGTATGTGCAGCAGGGCTCCGGCGCTCGCCTTCACCGCTGTCGTGGTCACAGGCGCCGCCCTGTGTTTGGCAACAACCATCCCGTGAGCTCCGGCCGCCTCCGCGGTTCTGGCAATCGCCCCAAGGTTATGCACATCCTCTATTCCATCCAGAATGACTACAAGAGGATCCTCCCCCTTTTCTTTCGCTGTTTTCAATATGTCCGAAAGGGATACATATTTTATCGGGGATATTATCGCCGCGATGCCCTGATGTCCGCCATTTGGAACCATGTTGTCCAGTTTAACCGGTGAAACTTCCTTTATGGGTATTTTTCTTCGTGATGCGTTTGCGATTATCGCTTTTACGGACCCTTCCGAGGCGCCCTTGGCTATGAATATGCCCGTTATTTCCGTATTTGATTTTATTGCCTCCATTACCGGGTTCCTTCCGGCTATGATTTCATTTTCATTATTCATCCTGTGACTCCTCTACAGCCTTTTCAAGTATTTTTTTCAATCTTTCACTGTCTTTATTCAAATACAGATATCCTATCAATGTCTCGAATGCGGTGGCAAGAGAGTAATCGCCGGGATCCGTGTTTTTCGGGGTGTAACCCCGTCCGGCGTTGCGTCCCCTGATCGCTATCCTCTCTTCTTTTTCATTTAGCATGGGTTGTATTTTTTCAAAGGCCTTCCTCTGTTCCGAAGCCTTTACGTATCCGATGGCGGTTCCATGCAGCTTGCCCGGGTTTCTTATGCCCTGCGAAACCAGTTTGGTTCTTACATACAGTTCGAAAACAGCATCACCGACATATGCCAGCGTGTTGGGTGAAATCAAGTCCGCCCTTTCATAATCGAAATCGCTCAGAAGGATGAATTCATCCATTAATCCCCACCCCGTTTTTTAAAACTGAGTTTGTTTTCATTCCCCTGGATGAGTCTGTATATGTTCGCCTTGTGTCTGTACACCGCCAGAAGGGCCAGAAACAGCATTATCAAAACAAAAGCGGTCGAATGTGAAAACACAATGGCGAAAACAGGTACGCACAAAGCCCCTGTCATCGACCCGAGGGATACGAACTTGAACAACGCCGTGACTATTATGAATATTCCAAGGACTATCAGCCCTATCCTCCAGTCAAGCATGAATACGACGGCTGCGCTTGTCAGTATCCCCTTGCCTCCCTTGAAATTGAAATAGACGGGCCAGTTGTGTCCGATAACCGCAAATGCTCCGGCGAAGGCCGCGTAAACCTCCGTGTTGGCGTTTTCCGAGGCAAGCCCTCCCATGAACAATCCGAAAAGCACGGAAACAACGCCTTTGAGTATGTCGCCGGCAAGCACCGCCAGTGCGGCTTTGGATCCAAGAACCCTGTGGGTGTTTGTCAATCCGGCGTTTTTGCTTCCCTTTTCCCTTATGTCCATACCGTGGAGCCTTCCGATTATGACGGAGGAATTGACGGAACCGGCCGCATAACCGAAAACCGCGCATAATATAAGTAAGAATATATCCATTTCAGCCCTCCCTTTTTCTTTCCCTGATTATAAACCTGACAGGGGTCCCGTAGAATCCGAACGCTTCCCTTAGTTGATTCTCGATATATCGCAGATACGAAAAATGAAGAAGGTCCTTTTTATTCACAAAAATTACAAAAGTGGGCGGTTTTACCGAAGCCTGGGTGATATAAAAGATTTTAAGCCTTTTACCTTTGTCCGTAGGCGGCTGCACCATGGCTGTGGCATCGTTTAGTATGTCGTTCAAAATTCCGGTGGAAATCCTTATGCAGCAGCTGTTGTACACGGATTCAATCATCTCATAGAGGCCTTCCACCCTTTTCCCTGTTTTTGCGGATATGGTTGTTATGGGCGCATATTGCATGAATGCAAGCTTTTCCCGGGCCTGGTCGGTGATTTTCTTGCGTATGCTGTTGTCCCTTTCGACAAGGTCCCATTTATTTATTGTTATAATCACACCCTTGCCTTCTTCATGGGCATATCCGGCTATTTTCGTATCCTGTTCGGTAACCCCGTCCAAAGCGTCGATCAAGACTATGCATACATCCGCCCGCTCTATGGCTGAAAGCGACCTCAATATGCTGTATTTTTCAATATTTTCATATATTTTGCTTTTCCGCCTTATTCCGGCAGTGTCGATAAACACGAAGCTTTTACCGTCATATTCAACCGGGGTGTCAAGAGCGTCCCTGGTGGTTCCCGGAACCTCGCTGACTATAGCCCTTTCCTCTCCGATAAAGCTGTTGAGAAGCGAAGATTTACCCGAATTCGGTTTGCCTATTATGGCCACATGCACCGAATCCCCGTCACTTTCATATTCGTGTTCAGTAGGGAAATGTTCGAACACCGAATCCAGCAGGTCGCCTATGCCAAGACCGTGAATCGACGAAATCGGGAAAACCTCGCCTATTCCAAGACTGTAAAATTCGTAGACTTCCGCAGGTGTTTCCCCTATGTTGTCCACCTTGTTGACTGCGACTACGACGGGTTTGCCCGATTTTCTAAGAAGCTGCGCCACTTCCACATCCGCGGAAACCACGCCGCTTTTAATGTCGGTTATAAGGATTATCACATCGGCTGTCTCTATTGCGATTTCTGCCTGCGCCTTCATCTGTTTTAATATCGCATCGGAAGAATACGGTTCGATCCCTCCCGTGTCCACCACCGTGAAATCCCTTCCCCTCCATTCGGAACGGGAATAAATCCTGTCACGCGTGACACCGGGGGTGTCTTCCACAATCGACATCCTTTTACCCACAATATAGTTGAAAAATGCTGATTTGCCCACATTGGGCCTGCCCACTATGGCTACAATCGGATTAGACATCTGTACCCCTCCCGGCTATCTTATCGATGAAATCATATCCAGATATGTAAACCGGCTGGACCGGGACCCCCAGTTCATCGGAAAATTCATTGAGTGTGACCTCGTCAAGGAAAATGTCTTCGTCGGCTTTTAACATTACACAAGGGACCATCAGTACATCTCCGATATCCCGCCCTTTCAGGTGATCGGTCATATCCCTTGCCGTCAACAGGCCTGCCACCGTTATGCTTTCCCCGAAAAATTTATTTTCGACACAAAAGACCTCTATCGATATGCTTTTAAATTTTTCACATATCATGTCCGTGATTTTCTGCATGAAGCCGTATGCGGCTTTCCCTGTGACAACTCCGATGTTTTTAGGTCCCGTTTCAAAATCACGCTCCTTTTCAAGCGCGTCCAGCACTTCATCGAGAAAGGAGGTCATAAGGCCCACACCGTTCTCCAGTTGCGGATAACCGTCATATTCATCCGCTTCCGGCGGATTCCTGTCTGCCAGCACATAAAATTCATCAGCGGGATATATGAAATTGCATCCTGTCCCGGTCTTGAACTTTTTTTGCATCGATTCAACGGATTCAAGAACCTCGTTGGCCGAATCCTCATCAAACCCTTTCAAAGGGCAGAGATTGTTTCTGAATTTCGTCAATCCGACGGGAACGACGGAAAGGCTTTTCACCCTGGGATGATATTTTACGAGCTCTTCTGCGGTTTTCACAAGCTCTTCCCCGTCGTTATATCCCCTGCAAAGGACGACCTGGCAGTTCATTGTAATTCTTTTTTTTGCAAGAAAAGCTATTTTTTCCATGATGTCCCCGGCAAACCGGTTGGACATCATTTTAACCCTGAGTTCGGGATTCACCGTATGGACGGATATGTTAATGGGAGACACCCTTCTTTTGGCAAGGCGTTTCAATTCATGCATGTTTGTGTTTGTCAATGTGACATAATTTCCGTGCAAAAGGGAGAGTCTTGCATCATCATCCTTATAATAAAGGGTTTTTCTCATTCCCGGAGGCATCTGGTCGATGAAGCAGAATATGCATTTATTGGTGCATGTTTTTTCACTGTTCATAAGATCGTCGTCGAAGGAAAGCCCGATGTCTTCGAAAGGGTCCTTATGTATTGTAACCCTCTCAAGGCTTCCGTCACGCTTTTTGATTTTCAGCTTGACCCTTTTTTTGTTCATTAAAAACTGATAATCAAAAATATCACGAAGCTTTTTCCTGTTTATCGAAACCACGATATCGCCTTCCTCTATGCCGGCTTTCCAGGCGAGGCTGTTATTATCCACATTTTTTACCCTTGATGTGTTCTTTTCTGCGGTGGCGATAATATCGTTCATTCGGATTCATCCCCCCTATATGTCCATTATAAACAAAAAGACAGCTTTCCGCTGTCTTGATTTGTTTTTGTTATTCCGCGGCTTTTTCAATAACTTCCCTGCCCTTGTAGTAGCCGCATTCATCACAAACCCTGTGCGGCGCCTTAAGGGAGTGGCACTGCGGACACCTCACAAGATTGGAAGCGTTCAACTTCCAGTTGGCCCGTCTCTTATTCCTTCTTGTTTTCGACACTTTCCTTTTTGGTACTGCCATTTATAACACCTCCCGCCTATTCTTTAAAAAAATCCTTCAATTTCTCCATTCTTATATCTGTTTCGTCCTTTATACATCCGCAATCCCCCTTGTTGAGGTTGTTGCCGCAGATTTCACAAAGGCCTTTGCAATCTTGTTTACATAATACGATTGTCGGTAAGTTCAACAGGATGTTGTCCCTTAGCGAGTCTGTGAAATCGATGACTGTCCCGTTGTATTCATATGAACCTTCGCCGCCCTCCCCTACCGGATGTCGGCTGTTGACAAAATATTCGTCGATATCCACTGTGAAGTCCCTCTTCACTTCCTCCAGACAGCGGGCGCATCTCGTCCTATAAGTCCCGGTTGCCGTCCCCAGGGCATGAATCTTTCCTTCCGTATATGTAATTTTCAAACAAACAAGGACATCACCGTCAATCTCAACCCCGGCTATCCCATAGCCAAGGCTTTCGGCGGAGACATCCGCAGAGACCTTCATTTGCGCGCCTTCCGTTCCGGCTATTCCCGTAATATCGATGCGCATGAAGCTCCCCCTTCCAAAACCGTCAAATGCTATTATACTTATACGTTTTAGCTATGTCAAGAAATATCCCGACATATCGGGATAGCGAAAATACGGATCAGTCCCTCAATATCCTCTTGACTTCGAGGGCGATTTCCATTTCTTCGTTGGTCGGTATGACAAGGGTTCTGATAGTCGCTTCATCGGTGCTGATGTCCATTTCCCTTCCCGTGTTGGGCATGTTTTTTTCGTCGTCGACTTCAATTCCGAAGAAATCCATTTTTTCAGTGACCAGGCGTCTGACCATGTCGTTGTTTTCCCCGATACCCGCTGTGAATATGATTGCGTCCGCCCCGTTCATTATCCCTATGTACTCGGAGACATATCTTTTCACCCTGTATGCGAAAACTTCTATTGCGAGCCTTGCTCTTTCATTGCCTTCTTCGTTCGCTTTCAACAGATCCCTGAAATCACTGCTTATTCCCGAAATGCCCAGCACTCCGGATTTCCTGTTGAGCAGATTATTTGTTTCATATACCGAAAGGTCCTCTTTTTCCATGATAAAGGAGATTAAGGCCGGATCGATCGTACCGCTTCTGGTTCCCATTGCCAATCCCGACAGCGGGGTGAACCCCATGCTGGTATCAATTGATTTTCCATATTCTATGGCACATATGCTTGCCCCGTTTCCAAGATGGCATGATACCAGTTTGAGTTCTTCCGGTTTCTTCCCCAGCATCCGGGCGGCCCTTTTCATGACATATTTATGACTTGTGCCGTGGAAACCGTATTTCCTGACACCGTATTTTTTATATAACTCGTATGGCAGCGCGTATATATACGCCTTCGGCGGCATGGTCTGGTGAAATGCGGTATCAAAAACCCCCACCATGGGAATGTCGGGCATCTCCTGCCTGCACGCCTCTATGCCCATGATGTTGGCCGGGTTGTGTATGGGGGCCAGGTCGATGCATTGCCTTAACACTTCAATCACCTTGTCGTTAATCAATGTCGATTCCTTGAAAGCCTCCCCGCCGTGAACAATCCGATGCCCTATGGCCTTGATTTCACTCATCTGGCTTATGACGCCTTTATCTTCGTCGGTGAGAAGCGCCATCATGGCATTTATGGCTTCCACATGGTTGTGCAAAGACAGTGTCATCTCGGTTTCCAGACCGTCGGAACGCGAATATTTATGCACGCTGTCGTCAAAACCAATTCGTTCGCACAAACCTTTCGCAAGCAGTTCTTCCCTTGAAATATCTATAAGCTGATATTTAAGGGAGGAGCTCCCTGCATTAATTACCAATACCATCATTTATTTCTCCATGTTTTGTGCCTGCACGGCTGTAATCGCAACTACGCCGGTTATGTCTTTTGCGCTGCACCCTCTGGATAAATCGTTTACCGGTTTGGCGATGCCTTGAAGAAGCGGTCCGTATGCCTGCGCCCCGGCCAGTCTTTCCGTCAGTTTATATGCGATATTGCCGGCGTTGAGATCCGGGAATATGAGGACATTGGCTTTGCCCGCAACCGGGCTTCCGGGTGCTTTCTTTTCGCCTATGGCCTCTACAAGGGCGGCATCGACCTGAAGCTCCCCGTCCAAAAGCAGGTCGGGTGCTTTTTCTTTTGCAAGTTCGGTCGCCTTGATGACTTTTTCCGTCAGTTCGCTTTTCGCACTTGCGTATGTGGAATATGAAAGCATTGCCGTCACCGGTTCGGCTCCTACAAGGCTTTTAAATGATGACGCTGTCGATATCGCAATCTCCGAAAGCTGGTCCGCATCCGGATTTTCTATCAAACCGCAGTCGCCGTATGCGAAAGTCCCGTTCTCCCCGTAAGGGCTGTCGGGTACGCACATTATGAAAAAGGCGGAAACCCATTTTGTTCCCGGCGCCGTCTTCAATATCTGCAATGCAGGCAGCAGTGTGGCCGCTGTTGAGTTTACAGCTCCCGCAACCATGCCGTCGGCCATGTTCATTTTAACCATCATTATTCCAAAAGCCAGAGGGTTTTTGAGAGTTTCCTTTGCCTTCTCCAAAGTCATGCCCTTGTGTTTCCTAAGTTCAACCAGCTTCTCTACAAAAAGATTCATATCAGGGAATTTATCCGTCTCGACAATCCGTGCGGCCGATAAATCCAAGCCTTTGTCCGAGGCGTCCTTTTCTATCTGTTTTTTGTCCCCTATGAGAATTATGTCGGCTATTTTCCTTTTCAATACATCGTCCGCCGCAGTCAAAACCCTTAGATCGGTGGTTTCAGGCAGAATTATTTTTTTGATGTCCCTGGACGCCCTATCCATAATACTTTCAATAAAATTCATACACCTCTTCCTTTCATCCGTTCAAAAACGCTTAATCATTATACATAAAACGCCCCTTGGGCACAAGTAACCGCGCGGGGTCCTATTTCAGTTTCTCAAGCTTACGGGACAGCATCCGGCGCGCTTTTCCGGGATCCGCCTTCCCCCCCGTTTCCCTCATCACCCGACCCATCAAAAATCCGAGCGCCTTGTTTTTCCCGGCCAGGAAATCCTCTACGGATTTCGGATTTTCCGAAATGGCCTTATCTACGATTTTTTCAAGCTCACCCTCGTCGCTTACGACTTCCAATCCTTTTTCTGTAATGATTTCAGAAGGATTTTTACCGGATGCGAACATCTCCGCCAGCACCGTTTTCCCGATTCCCGCGGTTATGGTCCCCTTTTCGACCAATCCTATCAATTCTGAAATCAGCTTTCCGGAAAAGGGTATTTCCCGCGTATCCCCATCATTCATCATCCTCATGAAATCACCCATGATCCAGTTGGATGCCGTTTTGGGATCCGCGCCGGCATTGACCGCCTCTTCAAAGAAATCGGCTGTTTTTACGGATGCCGTGATTACTTTCGCGTCGTACACGGGTATGCCAAGCTCACCGACATACCTGTCGACCCTGTCTTCGGGAAGTTCGGGGATCGAGTCCCCTATTTCAATTATCCTTTTCTCGTCAAGGACTATGGGGACAATGTCGGGTTCGGGGAAATATCTGTAGTCATGCGCCTCTTCCTTCGTCCGCATGGAAAAGCTTTTACCGGCGTCGTCATCCCATCTCCTTGTTTCCTGAATCACCTTTTTGCCGTTTTCCAGAACGGCTGTCTGTCTTCTTATCTCCGATTCCGCGGCATTGAAAACCGACCTGAAGGAGTTTAGGTTTTTCATCTCGGTCCTGGTTCCAAACCGATCCCGCCCTGCAGGTCTGAGTGACAGGTTCACGTCGGCCCTCATCGACCCTTCCTGCATCCTGCCGTCGGAAACACCTATATATTGCATTATTGAATGTATTTTCTCGAAATAAGCCCTTGCCTGCGCCGGGGTCCGCATATCCGGTTCGCTGACGATTTCTATTAACGGAACCCCGCATCGGTTATAGTCGACAAGAGCCCCTTTCGGACCGTGTATGAGTTTGCCCGCGTCCTCTTCAAGATGTATTCTCGTTATACCTATTCTCGAAACCCCGTCTTCGGTCTCCACTTCCACATGGCCGTTTTTACACAAGGGGAGGTCGAACTGGGATATCTGATATGCCTTTGGCAGGTCCGGATAAAAGTAATTCTTCCTGTCCATCTTTGAAAACATGGATATTTCGCAATTTAACGCAAGCCCGGCTTTGACGGCGAATTCGACGGCTTTTTCATTTATGGCGGGAAGGGTTCCGGGCATACCCGTGCATACGGGACAGCAGTGTGTGTTCGTTTCCCCTCCGAATTCCGTCGTGCAGCTGCAAAAAACCTTTGATTCCGTCGCAAGCTCCACATGTATCTCAAGACCGATAACCGTCTCATAATTCATCGCCTTCCCCCCCTTCCGTTTGATTCATGCTGTCTTTCTCATAAGCGGCAGCCCCTCTTAAAATTGTTTTCTCATCGAAAGCCCCGCCTATGAGCTGCATCCCTACGGGCAGTCCCTTTGAATCGGTTCCGCAGGGTATCGATATTGCCGGAAGCCCGGCGATGTTGACTGCGACGGTGAAAACATCTCCAAGATACATTTCAAGGGGATTGTCGGTTTTTTCCCCCAGTTTAAAGGCCGTGGTGGGCGTGGAGGGTCCGAGAATGAAATCGTATTTTGAAAAAACATCGTCGAATTCCTTTTTAATCAATGTCCTTGCCTTCAAAGCCTTCTTATAATATGCGTCATAATATCCGGAGCTTAAAACATAAGTCCCCAGCATTATCCTTCTCTTGACTTCATCCCCGAACCCCTCGCTCCTTGTGTTTTTATACAATTCAAGAAGGTTTTCGGCGTTTTCACTGCGGTAGCCGTATTTTATGCCGTCATATCTGGCAAGGTTCGAACTCGCTTCAGCTGAAGAGATGATATAGTAGGCGGCTATGGCGTAGTCGGCCATTCCCAGGGATATTTCCTCGCACCGGGCACCCATTTTCTCATACCGGGCTATCGCTTTTTCCACATTTCTTCTTATATCCGGTTCGACCCCGCCGGACAAATATTCGCTAGGCACTGCGATTCTCATGCCCTTAACCCCTTCATTGAGCTTGCCTGCATAACCTTTTTCGGGGATTTTGGCGCTGGTCGCATCCATCGGGTCCTCACCCGCAATGGCTTCGAGGACAATGGCGCAATCTTCGACGTTGTTCGCAATAGGCCCTATCTGGTCAAGGCTGGACGCAAAAGCAACCAGTCCGTAACGGGATACTGTTCCATATGTGGGTTTCAATCCCACGACACCGCAAAAGGCGGCGGGTTGGCGTATCGAGCCCCCCGTGTCCGAACCCAGGGCGAACACCGCCTGGCCGGAAGCCACGGCTGCGGCGGATCCTCCCGAAGATCCGCCCGGTACCCTTTCATTGTCATTTGGGTTTTTAGTCTTTCGGAAATATGATGTTTCGGTGGACCCCCCCATTGCGAACTCATCCATATTGAGTTTCCCGAGAAGCACCGCTTTTTCATTTTGCAGGCGTTCAACCGCGGTAGCAGTATACGGAGGCACAAAATTTTCCAGCATCCGCGATGCGCATGTGGTTGCAATCCCTTCGGTGCATAAGTTGTCCTTAACCGCCATCGGAACACCTGTCAACAGCCCCGCCTCCCCCGAGTCGATGGCTTTTTGGGCTTTTTTGGCGTCGGATATGGCCCTTTCTTTGGAAAGTGCAAGGTATGCCCCTGTGGTTTTGTCGGTTTTTTCTATTTGCTCATAAAACCGGAGGGTCAGCTCCTCGACACTTATCTCCTTCTTCCTTAGAATTTCAGCTGTTTTTCTTATGGTCAGTTTAGATGTTTCCAAATTGTATTCCTTATTCTATTATTTCCGGCACACTAAACGCGCCTTCTTCGGCCTCAGGGGCGTTTTCAAGTATTTTTTTCCTGTCCATGGACGGTCCCGCCACATCTTTTCTAAACACATTATTCACACTTTCCACGTGTTCAAGGGGTTGCACCCCCGACGTGTCAAGTTCATTGAGCTTTTCCACGTAACTTAATATCTCGCCCATCTGAATAGTTAATTTGTCCTTTTCATCCTCTTTAAGATCAAGTCTGGCGAGTCCGGCTACATATTCGACTGTTTCCCTGCTTATCTTCAAATCGTTCCTCCAGCTTTACAATAAAAATCATTATACACCAACGGGTCGTTGAATTAAAGGCGATGGGGCTTCCATCCGCCTTCCTTGAAAATGAAAATTCTTTCGAATCCCAGGAGTTTGAGCCTTTCGATTGTTTCTTCGAACATATGGGCCATCCCGTCCGGGTCATGCGCATCGGAATTCAAAGTGACCCCTATGCCCTTTTGCAGACAGCTTTTCAGTATCCGGTCGGACGGATACGGCCTGTCGATATATCCCCTGGACATTCCCCCGGTGTTTACTTCCACCAGTGTTTTGGATTTTGCAATGCAGTCAAGGGTTTTTTCAACCTCTTTTATATAGGGCTCCTCTTTTTCATCGAAAAACATGTCATTTTTGTTGTTTTTGGATAAAATGTCCAGATGCGCCGCAACGGGCGGCCTATACTCATTTATCATCATTCTTACGGTTTCATAGTACTTCCCGTACACATCCCGCGCGTTTCCCGAAAACCCCTCATCCACCAGGAATTTGAATTCTTCAGCGTTTCCGTCCACTTCGAGATGCCGGTCAAGCTTCCGGCTGTATATATAATGCACGGCGCCGATATGGTAATCAAGATCTAAACCGGGAAAACCGATATATCCGGATACGTCGACCCCCTCGATGTAGTCAAGTTCGATTCCTGCATATATATTCACTTTATCCTTTCGGGTCTTCAAATGTGAAATAGTTGAAACATATTCATCCAGCCGGTCCCTTTTCATGGACCAGCTGTTTTCAAAGGGCACGGGGGAGTGGTCGGAAAATCCAATTGAATCAAGCCCCTCCCTTTCACCTTTTGCAGCAAACTCGGCAGGCTCGCCCCTGCCGTCGCTGAAAACGCAGTGCATATGCATGTCGCTAAAAATCATTGTCCGCTCCATTGAAATTTGTCTTTTCATCTATTATGTACAGCGGTCTGTTTTTGCTTTCGTCAAATATCCTGGCTATGTATTCGCCTATCACGCCAAGCATTATCAGCTGTACGCCTCCTATGATAAGTATAAGGACTGCGAGGCTCGCCCAGCCCTGGATTGTGCGGTTTAAAATGAACTTCTGCACCAGGACTATTATCATATAGACAAATCCCGCGAAGGCGGTGATGTAGCCCAGGTTTTTCGACATGGTGAGCGGTTTTGAGGAGAAAGACGTTATGCCGTCGATTGAAAGCTTGAGCATTTTTTTAAAGGGGTACTTGGTCTCCCCGGCGAACCTTTCCTCCCTTACATATTCAACCGCGGTCTGCTTGAACCCGACCCATGAAACCAGCCCCCTGACATATCTGTTTCTTTCGGTCAGGGTCTTCATCACATTGCATACCTTTTTGCTTATCAACCTGAAATCCCCGGTGTCGACCGGTATGTCGATGCTGCACATATACCTTAAGAACCTGTAGAAAACCTTGGATGTAAACCTCTTAAATGCCGTCTCCCCTTTTCTTTTCGACCTGACCGCGTAAACCACGTCATATCCCTCATGGAACTTTTCAATCAATTCGGGTATGACTTCCGGCGGATCCTGGAGATCCGCATCCATCACTATCACCGCATCTCCCGAAGCATGGTCCATCCCCGCCGTTATCGCAATCTGATGGCCGAAGTTCCTGGAAAAATTTATAAGCTTCAAAGAAGGGTTGACGGCGCATGCCCCGGTTACCAGCTCCCCGGTCTTATCCGAACTGCCGTCGTTTACAAAAATGACTTCGTAATCGCCGTCCAGCTTTTCACACACGGCGGTTACCCTTTTTATACACTCTTTGACAACTTCTTCTTCATTATACAAAGGTATGATTATGGAATAGAGTGACATTTCAATTACCGTCCTTTATTTTCCTGCCTGCTTTTCTTGCCGCCTTGAACATATGGACGACATTTTCCGGCGGGACATCCTCCTGTATGTTGTGGGCCGCCGCAAAAACATAGCCTCCGTTTTCATTCATTGTCGAAACCAGCCCTTCCACCGCCGCTTCGACACTTTCCCTGTTTCCGAAAGGCAGGACCGCCTGTGTGTCCAGTCCCCCGTGAAAAACAATGTCGTCACCGAAAGTCTTTTTTAGAAGCGCCGGTTCCATCTTGTCCCCCGCAGGCTGTATGGGGTTAAGAATCTCCACTCCGGTATCGATCAAGTCCGGTATTATGCCGCTGACGTTCCCGCAGGAGTGATGAAGGAAAAAAGCATTTGTCAATTTCCCGGTGAATTCTATTCTTTCCTTCAGATAAGGCTTTATAAATTCACGGAACATGTCCGGAGACATGAAAAGGCTTGCCTGCGTAGCAAAATCGTCCCCGCTGGAAGTGTAGTGAATGTACGGTCCAATGGCTGAGTAATACAGTTTGGAAACCTTTTTTTGATAGTCCAATATTATTTCGAAAAACCTTTTTACAAAATCTCCGTCTATCGCCATTTTTAAAAGGAAATCGTCGAAGCCGCACATCCAGCAGCCAAGCTCGAATATGCCGTATACAGGATGTTCCCCGCAAATCACATAATCCGTTTTATCATAAAAATATTTTGCTTTTCGGGCATATCCGTCGATAAGCTTCATATCGACACTTTCCGGATCCGGCCATCTGTACTCTTCAAGGTCGGATATATCCGCCCCCTTCAGAGGATACTCCATTATATCCCAATACATCCCTGTAAACCGGCGTTTTATCCCCCATTCATCCATATACGTGTTTTTATCGATTATTTCAAAAAGTGAATCCGCAGGTGTCAGTATTGTACCGACGGACCTTGTGTCTATGTCCAAAAAGGCAAGGATTTTTTCATCGATTTTTCTTGTTTTACCGAAAAGGGGGCTAAAATCATCAACCCTTTCGTATCCGAGGAAATCCAAAAGCATGTTCTGACTGTCCCCTTCCATGGTTGAAAGGGGGTTGCCCCCGAGGTCGAGCGTCATATCTTCGGGAGTTTCATGTTTCATTGTTTTTAAAAAATTTTCCCTGCGCGTCATAAGTCGGCCTCCGGTGGTTGTTCTTCGTTCCCGCATTCACTATTAATCGAAGGCGGCGCGGCCTGTATGGTCCGGCGCCCCGTAAAATCGGAACACCCGGACCGGATACGGCCGTCTCCGATGCCGGATTTCAAGCCCTTTTCATCCGGCACTCACTAATTATACTATTTTTCATATTGTTTTGCATGGTAAAACAGACAGTGGTTCTTTTCTAATCCCGGTCTTTCTTATTTGAATGTTTTCTGACCGTTTTGATAAGGTCGCAGGTCATTTTGATTTCATCCCTGTCCATATCGCTTAGATAAGCACGGGCTTTGTCTATATGGGCATCGTTGCTAAATGTGATGCTTTCACTTAGAAGATAATCCGCGCTCACCTCCAGCGTGTTGGCAATCCGGACCATCAAATCGATCCCGATCCTTTTTTTGGCCCTTTCAATATAACCGATATAGTTATAATCAAATCCGCATAACTCTGAAAGTTTTTCCTGGGTAAGGCCTTTCTTTTTTCTCTGCTTTCTGATACTATTTCCAAGTATTTCGTAAGTTTTCATATGTCCTCCTTCTGTTGTATGTTGTGTTTCTAACTTTTATAAATATAACACTATCATCCGTATATTTCAAGGGTTAATTTTCAATTGCCTGTTTCAGGGGTTTGAATTATGCTCCTAAAGAGAATAGAATATTTATTGAAGGAAAGTCTCCGGCACACCGTTTTCACGGTATTTACCGGAAATTTTGGAAGGTGATTTCATGAAAAACCATAATGTTCTTTTGTTGATGACGGACCAGCACAGGTTCGACTGTCTGGGTTGTTATAAAAACGGGTCTGTCGACACTCCAAATATCGACTATATAGCTTCAAAGGGGACTATATTCAATTACGCCTACACACCCGTTCCGTCCTGCGTCCCGGCCAGGGCATGCTTGATATCGGGCATGAACCAATGGAATACGGGAATCCTCGGAATGGGCGCCGGCCAGGGCGCCATGGGAACCGGCTTTCCCAACACGCTTCCGGGCGAACTCGCCAAATCCGGATATCATACCCAGGGGGTGGGAAAGATGCATTTTTTCCCGCAGAGGGCCTTGAACGGTTTTCACAACACCATACTGGATGAATCGGGAAGGAGCCACGACCCCTGGTTCACATCCGACTACCGGAAATGGTTGAAAAACCGGCTGCCGTCTGTCCCCGACGATTTTCCGGGACACGGCCTTAGCTGGAATTCATGGATTTCCCGCCCATGGCCTCTGCCGGAACGGTATCACCAGACCAACTGGACCGTTGATCAGAGCATCGAATTTCTGCGGGAAAGGGATCCATCGGCCCCTTTCTTCCTCATGACATCTTTTTCAAAGCCCCATTCGCCTTATGACGCCCCTTCCCATTATTATGAAAAATATATGAAAAGGGACCTCCCCGAACCCTATGAAGGCGACTGGTCCCATATTCATGACAATCCCGTGGACGGTCAGGACCCGGATGCATGGCACGGCAGAGTGGACAAATCGCATATCAGGGAGGCCAGAGCGGGTTATTATGCGTCTGTTGAACATATTGACCACCAGATAGGAAGAATAATAAATCATTTGAAAAGGACAAAACAATTCGATAACACCATGATAATCTTCGTATCCGACCACGGGGACATGCTGGGCGACCATTTCATGTGGCGAAAAACCTATGGTTATGAGGGAAGCGCCCATATCCCGCTCATAATAAAACCCCCGAAAACAATGGCCGAAAACATTGTTTCCCGTTCGGATGTACCTGCGACGCTATATGACATAATGCCTACCGTTCTCGAAATGCTCGGTCTTCGAATTCCTTCTTCTGCGGACGGCGTCAGCCTGATGCCCGCCCTTTACGGAGAAAATATCCCAAAACGGGAATACATACACGGGGAACATTGCCTTTGTTATTCGGCGCAACAGGAATGTCAATATGTCACGGACGGAAAGGTCAAATACATTTATCTCCCCGGTTCCGACAGCGAGCAGCTGTTCGATCTGGAGAAGGATCCCCATGAAACGGCCGACCTGTCCGATGACGGCAATTATTCCGACACACTGGAAAAATGGAGATCACGCCTGGTCTCAATACTCGATTCACGTGGTAAGGGCTATACCGATGGCACGCGCCCCGTTCCATGGTCGGAAAAAGGACCCATGATTTCACCCGAATACATGGCCAGGATGATTTCGGCGGGATATGACTGGAACAAATACCGCAGTCCCCATGCCGGGGTGATTCCGACGGAGTGACGCGGCTTGTTATTTTGCAACATAATCGACAAGCGGTTTTATATTGCGTTTGTCTGAAAAGTCCATGGGTTTTTCATATGCCAGAAGCATCGCTTTTGCATCGGGATCATTCGCAGCCGCCGCTCTAAGCTTGACTTTGAACAAAGTCATTATTATCTTGTACATGAAATCAAGCTTCGAGAAGTCGAATCCTCCCCGAAGATAAAAAAATCTGATTTTTTCAAGCTGCGCCTCCGTGAAGTTGGCTTTTTTGATATTCCCGACATCCCTTTCCCTGGGAGGTGTAGCACCTACGGCAAACACTGCGATTTTCATCTTGCTCAATTTATCGAGATTCTTTGTTATCAAGCCTATCCCGCCGATTCCGGAAGCGTATAGGCCTCCTCCGTACACCAGTGAGTCGTATTCTTTTATTTTATCTATTGAAACATCTTTCACATTGTACAGGTCGGCTTCCAGTTCTTCGGCTATCCA
>CAZWVS010000006.1:0-5893 GCA_964636935.1 uncultured Clostridiaceae bacterium | reverse complement strand
GTGTAGCCCGTCCTTGATTTGTAAACAACTGTTGTTTTCATTTGCACCCCTTTTCAAAAGCGTGTGGCTTTCAGCCATCATTGTATTATTATATCATTCCCATTCATGCTTTTATCAATTCATCCCATGTCAAAAACACGGTTGGTCCCGGCTTATTAATAAACCTATGAATCCAAACACCCTTTCATGTTCCCTTCTGTTCAAAAAAAGAAACGGCCGGGCCGTTCCTTTTGGAGCTGGTGGACGGATTCGAACCCCCGACCTGCTGATTACAAATCAGCTGCTCTACCGACTGAGCTACACCAGCAAATGTTTAACTACGCAAGAAGAGGACAATGGGCCGTATCCCGCATTGAAATTTGCAAATGTAATTTTAACCGCTCACAGCCTCCCTGTCAATATCTTTTGCCTTTTTGAGTTTTCATTCTGAACCGCAATTGATAATGTCTCGATATGCCGCAAATGATGATGTCTCGATATGCCGCAAGAGAAAATCTTTCCGCATGCCGAAAACGATAATGTCTCCGTATGTCTAAAACGAAAATGTCTCCGCATGCCGAAAACGGCAATGTCCGATTGATTGCGGATTATTCATTTTGCGATTGACACGCCGCCTCGACAAATCTATAATTGACTTTGTTATTTAGGTTGTTTAACTATTTAATTTGAAAGGATGTGTGTGAAATCAACAATAATTGCTCCGATGCGGCCCGGGAACTGGTAAAGGCTTTCTCCCGGTTCAGGAGAATCCACTGGCGTCCCCCGCATGTAAAAGAATTGAAACCCAGCGAGTTCATGATCATACATACCCTCGAGACGGCCGCAGCCGATGAAAAACCGGACAGTCTGATGATATCCCAGATCAGCGACCGCATGGGGATAGCCCCGCCGACGGTGACACAGCTGGTCAACGGTCTTGAACGAAAGGGCTACGTCATAAAGAAACCCGACCCGGATGACGGGAGGATTGTAAGGGTCGCCCTTTCTGCAAAAGGTGAAAAACTTGTTGAAAAGGCTTCTGATGAATTTTATGCAAAATTCTGCGAACTTGCGGATTATCTGGGTGAGGAAAAGAGCATCCGGCTCTCGGCCCTGATGCATGAGGTTTTTGATTTTTTCGCCGCAAGGAACAAAATCAAATAGGTCCGGAAAGGTATTGATATGATTAAACTGTTAAAAAAATTGAAGCCGTTCAGCCTGCAGATTGTGTTTGTTTCAGTGCTGATTTTCCTTCAGGCGATATCCGAGCTTTTTCTTCCCAACATCATGTCCGACATAGTGGATGTGGGAATAGTCAATCAGGATACGGGCTATATACTGAGCCGCGGCACGATAATGCTGCTGATCGGTTTGGCCGCGGGAGCCTTCACCATCACGGCAAGCTATATTTCATCGAAGGTTGCCATGGGCTACGGAAGAAATCTTCGTAAAATGGTCTTCTCCAGGGTTGAGAGCTATTCCCTGCAGGAATTCAATAAAATAGGGACGGCCTCATTGATCAACAGGACGACCAATGACATAACCCAGATGCAAAACACCGTCATGATAATGCTGCGGCTTATGCTATACGCGCCTCTTGTTTTCATCGGGGGAATAATAATGGCAATGCAAAAAGATGCAAAGCTGGCTTTGATATTGGTTGTCGCACTTCCCGCACTCGCAATTTTAATATTCCTCATAGTGAAAAAAGGACTGCCCCTTTTCAAGAAAATGCAGAAAAAACTGGACAGGGTCAACCTTGTGTTCAGGGAAAACCTTACGGGTGTTAGGGTTATAAGGGCTTTTAACAGAACAGACCATGAAAACAAGAGGTTTGATGAAGCCAATGCGGACCTCACTCAAACATCTCTAAAGGTGAACAGGATCATAGCCCTGATGATGCCTGTCATGATGCTTCTGATCAATCTCGCCACCATAGCGGTGGTATGGTTCGGCGGCCATCGCATTGATTCCGGAGCCATGCAGGTCGGGGATCTGATGGCTTTCATACAATATATCATGAGAATCATGTTCTCCCTTATGATGCTGTCCATGATGTTTGTTTTCATCCCCAGGGCATCCGCGTCGGCTGAAAGAATCAATGAAGTGCTCGACATGCACCCGGAAATAATCGATCCTGAAAATCCTGTCGCGGCGGACGGGCAAAAGGGCTTTGTTGAATTTAAAAACGTCAGTTTCATTTACCCCGGCGCGGAGCAGCCTGCCATCGACAAGATATCATTCACAGCGGGACCGGGGGAGATAACGGCCATAATCGGAAGCACCGGTTCCGGAAAATCAACTCTTGTAAATATGATACCGCGCTTTTTTGAAGCGACTTCCGGTCAGGTCATCATAGACGGTGTACCGGTGACTCAAATGACACAGGCCCATCTTAGGTCGAAAATCGGCTTCGTCCCCCAGAAGGCCTCCCTTTTCACCGGCAGTGTCGCTTACAACATACGCTTTGGCAAAGACGACGCCTCCCGGGCCGAAATTGAAAAGGCCGCCGTCACCGCCCAGGCAAAGGACTTTGTGGATGAAAGGCAGGATGGTTTTGAATCGATCATAACCCAGGGCGGTTCAAATCTGTCCGGCGGGCAGAAACAAAGGCTTTCAATTGCAAGGGCGTTGGTAAGAAGACCTGAAATATATATTTTCGACGACAGTTTTTCAGCGCTGGACTTCAAGACGGAATCCAAGCTGCGGACGGCGTTGAGGGATGAAACAAAAAATTCGACCGTTTTCATTGTTTCACAAAGGGTCAACAGCATAATGAACTCCACTAGGATCATCGTTTTGGACCGGGGCGGCGTCTGCGGAATCGGCACGCACAAGGAACTGCTTAAATCGTGTTCCGTTTACCGGGAAATCGTATCGTCCCAGCTTTCAGAGGAGGAGATGGCATGAACAACAAAAATAAAAACTCAAATCGTCCTTCAATGAAAGATGTGGAAGTGAAACCCGGATTGAAACATGGCGGTCCTGATTCCTCCGATGGGACAAAAGAAGTCAAAAAGGGCCTATCGAATCAAACACAGAGGCAGCCGGCGGGCCGGCGGGGACCGGGTATACATCCAGCCGGGGACAAGGCAAAGGATTTCAAAGGCACGCTGAAAAGGCTTGTCAAATACATAGCCCCGTATAAATTCCAGGTTTTGACTGTGCTCGTTTCGGCAATCCTGGGCACTTCCGCCGGGATAGCAGGGCCTAAAATACTCGGTAACGCAACTACGGAATTGTTCCGCGGGATGATGTTGAAAATCCAGGGGGTTCCGGGCGCCGGAATAGATTTTGCAAAAATAGCCGTGATAATTACATGGCTTATCGCCTTATATGTGTTGAGCTCCCTCTTCAGCTACCTGAACCAGTTCATCATGGCGGGCGTCTCCCAGCGCACCGTATACAACATGCGAAGGGATCTGAACAGGAAACTGGACAGCCTTCCTTTGAAGTTTTTTGACGACAACTCCCACGGGGACATTCTAAGCCGGGTGACCAACGACATGGACAACATCAGCCACACCCTTCAACAAAGCCTTACGCAGTTGATAACATCTTTTGTCACAATCATAGGCATAATAGTGATGATGCTCACCATAAGCCCGGTCCTGACACTTATAACGCTGCTTATTCTTCCCTTGAGTGTTATCGCCACAAAAAAGATTGCAAGCCATTCTCAAAAACAATTCGTCAGGCAACAAAGGACCCTGGGACAGTTGAACGGACATGTCGAAGAAATGTACACGGGCCATAAGATAGTGAAGGCCTTCGGCAGGGAAGACGATTCCATACGGGAATTCACGGATATAAATGAAGATCTGTATGAAGCCGGTTGGAGGGCGCAGTTCATATCGGGGATAATAATGCCGGTTATGAACTTCATAAACAACATCGGCTATGTGATAGTGACCGTGGCGGGGAGCATATTTGTAACAAAAGGCATGATTTCCATCGGTGATGTTCAGGCGTTCATCATGTACTCCAGGTCTTTCACCCAGCCGATTGCACAGACGGCCAATATTGCAAACATAATCCAATCCACCATAGCTTCCGCAGAAAGGGTTTTCGAAGTGATGGACGAAAAAGAGGAGATACCCGAAATCGCCGATGCAAAAATCATAAGGGAACCGAAGGGAAATGTAACCGTGGAGCATGTCGAGTTCGGCTATCGGGAGGGGGACATCCTTATGAAGGACATGAACCTGAATGCCGAACAGGGACACACCATTGCGATAGTAGGACCTACGGGGGCGGGCAAAACCACTCTTGTAAACCTCCTAATGCGTTTTTATGAAATAAGCAGCGGGAGGATAACCGTTGACGGCGTGGACATACGCGATATGAAAAGGGGCGACCTGCGCAGCATCTTCGGCATGGTTCTTCAGGACACATGGCTTTTCAACGGCACAATAAGGGAAAACATAGCCTATGGAAAGGAAAACGCTTCGGATGAGGAAATAACAGCGGCTGCCAAGGCGGCCCATGCGGACCACTTCATCCGGACCCTGCCCATGGGATACGATACCGTTCTAAACGAAGAGGCAACCAATATTTCACTGGGTGAGAAACAGCTTGTAACAATAGCCAGGGCCATATTGTCGGACCCCGCCATCCTCATCCTCGATGAAGCCACCAGCAGTGTTGATACCAGGACGGAATCATATATACAGCATGCGATGCTTGAAATGATGAAAGTGCGGACCAGTTTTGTTATTGCGCACAGGCTCTCCACCATACGCGACGCAAACACAATCCTTGTGATGAATGAAGGGGATATTGTTGAAACCGGAAATCACAGGGAGCTAATGGAAGCCGGCGGTTTTTACGCCGAGCTTTATCAAAGCCAGTTCATGGGCAAGGAAATATGATAGCTTATCCCGGTTTGTTCAAGGTAATGAATATCCAAGCACTTTAGGTAAACGGTTTTTTCATATCGGAAGCGGGACGGGGGGTTGAAAAACACCCCCGTTTTTTGTTTGCTTTCCACATTATATGGGACGGATAAATCATTAATATGGTAAAATGCTTTCATGGAGGGCTTTCAATGAATATTAAAAGATCAAAAAGCGGCATATGGCGTTTTGCCGATTTGCTGCCGTTAATCATCTTCTCTTCCCTGGTCCCGCTTATTGTTTATACCAAATATGTGAAATTGAGCGAACCGGTTCTATCTAACTGGATGGGCCATGCATACTCGCCTGATATTTTTTCATACTACAAAATGACCGCGATACTGGCCTGTGCGGCGGCGGCCTTGATTATTCTGATCATTAAAGCTTTTCGAGGAAATCTGAGTCTAAAATTCCCATTGGTTCTTTCGTTAACCGGGGCATATGCGGTTTTAGTCTTGCTTTCAGCCGCGCTTTCCGACTACCCCTCGGTGGCTTTTTTCGGAGCTCCGGAAAGATACGAAGGCGCCCTTGTGATACTTTCATATTTAATACTGTTTGTTTATGCCCTTCATATAATGGACACGCGCAAAAAGGTGAGGATTGTTTTTTTCGCGCTCGCCCTCTCCTCCCTTGCCTTATCGATCGTTGCCGCGCTTCAGTTTTTCGGTGTCGACATCTTCCGGATTCCGGCTACAATGAAAATACTGAACATGCTGCCAAATGACGAATATCCATATAACATACAGATGATCTTCAGCAGGTATACGGCCTATGCAACTCTTTATAACCCCAATTTCCTCGCCATGTACGCATCGCGGATCTTCCCTGTTCTCCTGGGGTTTTATGCTGTGAGAAAAACAAATGCAGGCCGTCTCGGGGCTGCTTTCATCATATATCTGTGCCTCCTGTCCGCAATAGGCAGCTCCACCAGCGGCTTTTATTATGCGACAGCGGTCACAATGGCGATGGTGCTTGTTTTGTCCTTCCCCTATATAAAGAGAAACGTGACCAATGTGGTC
>CAZWVS010000005.1:0-27360 GCA_964636935.1 uncultured Clostridiaceae bacterium | reverse complement strand
TCATGCGGAATATGTTTGAGGAACGAAACGAAAGCACGGACCGTTGCTGAATATAAGGATGGCGCGAAGGTCGTTGCCATACCTTGATGTCCATATGGATAGCATGCATGACCTGGGGTTTGCACGAAAGTTGTGTACCGCAGTAATAGGACTTTGTTTGAGGAACATAACGAAAGTACAAACCGTGAAATGGCAGGCCAAGACGTTAAAACAAATCAAGAAACAGCACCACTCCTGAAGTGGCAGGGAAAAGCAGACAGATTATATAACCCGGGATTGGCGCGTAAGTTTCGTACCGCAGTCATGCGGAATATGTTTGAGGAACGAAACGAAAGCACGGACCGTTGCTGAATATAGGGATGGCGCAAAGGTCGTTGCCATACCCTTCAAAATTTATTTAGAAGTTTTTTCATTGTAGCATGATCTTTCATCTTCATTTACTAATAAGCCAAGAATACCCGTGTTTTTAAATATGGGGTGAATTAATTTGAGTGATGAAATAATATAGGGTATACTTTATTTATGAATTTGCACCGTTTGGGCAGATTTTTTGCCAGGAAAGGTCTATGTAAGTATGGACGAACTAATTATCGGACTAATATACAACGCCTCCCTGCTTATCGTTCTGTCGATAGCCTATGAGCTCAGCTACAGCCTGCAAAAAAAACACAAAAAACTGATGATACACATAAACGGGTTGTTTATCGGCATTATCGGTGCGGCCATTATATTTGTAGGCTATTCATTGGCTGAAGGGCTGTTGTTCGATACGAGATCCATATTGATCGCATCGGCCGCCCTGCTCTTCAACCCGGCTTCCGCAATAATAGCGGCCTTGATGATGACAGGTGCAAGAATAATCATCGGAGGGCCCGGGATGGTGATGGGGATTGCCACAATAATCACATCACTCGGGACGGGCCTGATATGGAAAAGATTTCTAAAAATAAAAAAACCCAGGCATATGATATTGAACTTGTATCTTTTCGGTATTGTTGTCCATTTAATCATGTTGGGCTGCACGGTTTTTCTGCCGCCATCGATAAGAACTGAAACATTCAATGCAGTGGCCATACCTGTCATAACCATTTATCCGGTATTCACCGTAATCCTTTGTTTGTTATTGATTCACCAAAGGGAGCTGTATGAAAACAGGAAGCTTCTGGAAGAGTCGGAAGAAAAGTACAGCGCCCTTTTTCAAAACGACCATACCGTAATGCTTATATTGGACCCATCAGATCATACAATAGTGGATGCGAATCCCGCAGCTTTAAGGTTTTACGGTTATTCATATGAACAGATAACCAATATGAAAGTGAATCAGATAAACACCATGGACCCCGCAGAGCTAAAAGAGCTCATTTCAATTGCTGAAAAAGAAAAAAGCAACTATTTCAACTTCAGACATAGGAAGGCTTCCGGCGAGGAAGTTGAAGTCGAACTATACAGCTGTCCCGTCACCGTGAATAAAAAGAAGTATTTATTCTCCATCATACATGACATATCCGCAAGGATAAAAGCCGAAAAGCAGCGAATAGAAAGCGAGGAGAAGTTCAGAACACTGGTTGAAGGGGCTCCCGACGCCGTCTATATCGAGGTGGAGGGTCGTTTCACATACCTTAACCGGGCGGCTTTGAAGCTTTTGGGTTTCGAGAGGAAGGAAGAACTGATCGGCACCGATATAATGGACAGAATCCCATCCGAATACAATGAACTCATAGAAGAAAGATTGAGGATTTTGAATGTTGAAAACAAACCCGTGGAACCGCACGAACATCCATATATCAGGCGCGACGGCGGCTATGTATGGCTGGACGTGGCGGCTGTTCCCTTTGAAATGGAAGGAAAACCGGGGGCAATTGTTTTTGCGCGGGACATAAGCATCAGGAAAAAATTGCAAAAACAGACATTGGAGTTTGAAAAACAGTCGAGACAGCACCAGAAACTGGAGGCCATCGGCACATTGGCGGGCGGTGTTGCGCACGAAATCAACAATCCGTTGAACGGGATATTGAATTATGCCGAAATAATAATGGATCAGTCTGAAGGGAATCCGGAAATCGACAGGTATGCAAAGGAAATCGTAGAAGAGACGGAACGCATTTCCCGCATAGTGAAAAACCTCCTTGAGTTTTCCAGACAGGAAAAAGAGTCGCACAGCTATGCAAACATTGAAGACATCGTCGAAAAGACCATATCACTCATAAAGGCCATATTTGTGAAAGAACAAATTGAAATACGTGTGAACCTGCAGGAGGATATGCCCCGCATAAAATGTCGAAGCGAACAGATCCAGCAGGTCATAATGAACCTGATAACGAATTCAAGGCATGCGCTCAATGAGAAATATCCGGGATATGATAAAAGAAAGGTCATCGAAGTCTCGGGGACTCAGTTCGAAAGGGACGACAGACATTGGATCAGGATAACGGTCACGGACAGCGGCGTCGGGATACCCGGGGATAACATGGATAAAATTTTCGAGCCCTTTTTCTCGACCAAGGGAAGGGACAAGGGAACGGGGCTCGGGCTTTCCGTAAGCTACGGCATAATACGTGATCATCACGGGATAATAGAAGTCGATTCCAAAGAAGGCGAATATTCCAAATTCATCGTGGAGCTTCCCGTTGACACGGGTTGGGAACCTAAAAGGGCATAGGGAAGGGTTATGAGAAAAATATTGGTTGCAGACGACGAAAGAAGCATTAGGGAAACCGTCGGGTATTTCCTGAAAAACGCCGGTTACGAGGTGGATATGGCGGCGGACGGAAGTGAAGCCCTCGTTTTTGCAGATGAAAAGAAATATGATGTGGTGCTGGCGGATATTGTCATGCCGAAACTTTCAGGGATTGAACTTGCCGCCAAATTAAAGGAAAAGGGAAGTGAGGCGCAGGTGATCATTATGACGGGAGAGCCCACCGTCAACACCGCCATAAATGCAATTCAACAGGATGTGTGCGATTATCTTGTAAAACCTTTTGGAAAGGAAATACTGTTAAAGGCTGTGGAAAACGCACAGCGGATAAAACAGCTTATCGATGACAAAAAAACACTTGAAAAAAGAAACAGCGAATACAGGGAGGAACTGGAAAACAAAGTGTTTTCAAGAACCGCGGCACTTCACAATGCCATGGAGGGGATCATCACCCTTCTTTCCTATACCGTAGAGGCAAAGGACATGTACACCGCAGGCCATCAAAAGAGGGTGGGGAACATAGTGGCAGCAATAGCTACAAAACTGGGTATGCCCCAAAAGGACATTGACCTTATGAGGATATCGGGATACATACATGACATAGGAAAGATAATGGTGCCCTCGGAGATACTTTCAAAACCGGGTAAGCTGAGCAAGTTGGAAATGGATCTGATCAAAGAGCATTCCTATTCAGGCTATAGCATGCTAAAAAGCGTAACACTCCCGGAAGTTATAGAACAGACCATTTACATGCATCATGAAAGATGCAACGGTTCCGGATACCCGAGAGGGCTTAAAAAGTATGAGATATCATTTGAGGCGAAAATCCTCATGGTGGCGGATGTGGTGGAGGCCATGATGTCACACAGGCCGTACAGGCCCGCTCTCGGAATTGAAGCCGCCCTTGATGAAATAAGGACGAATTCCGGAATCCTCTATGATCCGGAAGTGTCCGAAGCCTGCCTTGAGCTTTTTGAAAAAGACGGTTATCAGATAGAGGAGAAGACCGATATCAACTTCCCTCTGTGATATGTTATAATCCGAATATGAAAAACAACAAAAAGATTTTCCGGCTGATACCCGTCATATTGATACTGCTTGTCTTATCATATTTTCTTTCGCCCGTATATAATATCGATGAGATCAAAGTAGAAAGCGAATCTAATGAAACGGCCGTCGGAATCATCGATAAGACGGGTCTTGAGAGGGGTGAAAACATACTTATAGCGTTGCTTGAAAGGGGAAACATATTTGCAATGAGATTCACGGAAGCCGAGATCAAACTGGCTGAAGCCTTTCCGGGATTTAAAAACATAAGTGTTACAGCGGCCCTCCCCTCTGATGTGATGATAAAATATGAGACAAGGGAGCCGGTTTTTGAAATAGAGTACGGCGACATATATCTTGTGACGGATATAAACGGCTGCGTATTGGAGTCCAGAAGAAGGCATGAAATGGGTTTTGTCCGCCTGAGAGGTATAAATGCAACGGGTTTTTCCATCGGATGCATACCGGGGGAAACGGGGGTTTTTGAAAAAGCCTCGGCCATATACAATGAAATGACATGGTATGACAAGGAGAACCTCACGGCGTTTCGTGAGTACATAGAGTGGATCGACTTATCGAATGCGGAAACCATTGCAATGATGTACGACGACAGGATATTGATAAAACTGGACGGAGGCAGGGATGTCTCTTATCAGACCGCCGCAGCATGTGTTATACTTTCACAGCAGATCGGGTCCGGTGAAAAGGGAGTGCTTGACTTCACAACCGGTGAAAACCCGGTATTTACTACGGATTAGAAGCATTTGCATTGGCAAATGGCTATATACATTTATATAATAATTATATATAATTATTATGTATTTCCAGATTAGGAAAGGGGAAGCAGAATGTTGCAGTTTGATATAGATATGGAACAATTTGCACAAATCAAAGTCGTAGGCGTAGGCGGAGCCGGAAACAATGCCGTTAACAGAATGATAAGCTCAGGTCTCAAGGGGGTTGAATTCATAGCGGTCAACACAGACAAACAAACGCTGCTTATGTCCAAGGCTACAACAAAAATTCAAATAGGCGAAAAGCTTACAAAGGGTCTCGGCGCTGGCTCGATTCCCGAAATCGGGGAAAGAAGCGCAGAGGAAAGCAAGGACGAGATAGCCGCGAACCTAAAAGGAGCCGATATGGTTTTTGTAACCGCCGGAATGGGCGGGGGCACAGGCACCGGAGCCGTTCCCATAATCACGCAGGTGGCAAGGGAGATGGGCATTCTTGCGGTGTGCGTTGTGACGAAACCTTTTACATTTGAAGGTAAAAAGAGAAGTGAAAATGCGAAAAGAGGCATCGAGAAGCTAAAAGACACGATAGACACCCTTGTAATCGTGCCAAATGACAGGCTGCTTCAGCTGGCCGACAAAAAGGCCTCCATGATGGATGCCTTCATAATGGCCGACGACGTATTGAGACTTGGCGTACAGAGCATATCGGACCTTATTGCGGTGCCCGGGCTCATAAACCTCGATTTTGCCGATGTCAAAACCGTCATGACCGATGCCGGACTGGCCCATATGGGGATAGGAAGGGCTTCGGGCGACGACAGATGCCAGGAAGCTGCGAAGCATGCCATCCACAGTCCGCTGCTTGAAACTTCCATAGACGGTGCGAAAAAAGTGCTTATAAACATAACAGGCGGCCCGACTTTGGGACTGCTTGAAGTGGATACGGCCGCAAACATGATATATGAAGCGGCGGATCCCAATGCGAATATCATCTGGGGCGCCGCGATCGACGACAACATGGGTGACGAGGTAATGGTTACTGTAATAGCAACGGGGTTTGACGGGTCCATGCCGATAAGGACATCGAAATACATCGAGGACCTGTATAAAAAGACCGGTGAAACCGAAGAGGCCATGGAGGATGAGTCGGAACAGATTTCACTGGGTGATGAATTCGATGAAGATGATGAGACGGAAGTTGCAATGGAACCCACCGAAAAAGAGCCTGTGCAGCAACGGTTTGGAACAGATGACGATTACGAAGATGAAATAGAAGAAACCGATGAAGATGAAATGGACAAGGAAGAAAGAAGCAAGAAGGGCGATATGTCCAAAAAGAGACACAGGGAGGAAGATGAGGACGACAAAGGCATCAATATTCCGAACTTCCTCAGAAAATTATAAAAAAAGGCCGCTGTAAAAAGCGGCTTTTCAGTTTGACGGAGGCAGAGAATGAAATGTCCCTACTGCGGATATGAAACCGACAGGGTAATCGATTCAAGACCCACGGAAGAAGGCTATGCAATAAGGCGGAGAAGGGAATGCCTGGATTGCCGGCGACGTTTCACCACTTATGAAAAAATCGAAAGAAAACCCCTGATGGTAATCAAAAAGGACAACTCCAGACAGGTTTTCGATTCGTCAAAACTTCTAAACAGGCTTTTGATAGCATGTGCCAAAAGGCCTGTTTCAATATCGACGCTTGAACAGATTGTACTGGATATCGAAACCTCGTTTTATAAAGACCATACAAGGGAGGTGTCGTCGAAAGACATCGGCGACGAAGTAATGAAAAGATTAAAGGAAATCGATGAAGTCGCCTATGTCCGGTTCGCGTCGGTGTATAAGGATTTTGACGATGTGGACACATTTACAAAAGAAATCCAAAAAATAAAAAAAGAGAGATAACCATTTATATATGAACAGCAGGGAAAGACTACTAAACTCAATAAAAAGAATTGAAACAGACAGGCTTGCATGGTCGCCCTTCCTCCCGTATTTCTGGGAGGCGCAGCCTTCGGATGTAAGAAAAAAAGGCATGCTTGAATTTTACAAGATGATCGGCGCAGATCCGCTTTTCAGAGGGTTTTGCACCCTTATAAAGAAAAAATACAAGAATTGTGATTTTTCCGAAAGCATATCCGGTGGCAAAAAAGTCGTCACAATTGAAACCCCTGTAGGGTCTCTTGAGACCGGGTACACCTATTCCGCAAAGGGAGACACATGGTTTCTGACAGAACACCCCCTGAAGGGTGAAGAAGACTATAAAACCTTGACATATATCAACGAAGACATGGAAATCGAGGCGGATTTTTCCAAATTTGAAGCCGGCATGGAAATAATGGGGGGGGAGGCCCTGCTCATACCCATCATAGGCAGCGAGATGAAAAGCTCTTATCAATCTCTGATTGAAAACTGGGCCGGTACGGAAGGCGCCATATACGCGGCATACGATTTCCCCGACACCCTTGCAGCATGCCTTGATGCAATGAGAAAAAACTCATATAAATCCGTGGAATGCGCTGTTCAATGCGATGCCGAGGCGTATATATTCTGGGAGGACAGTTCAACGGGCAATATAAGTCCCGAGTTTTTCAGGAAATACGTGTCACCCGAGATTTCAAAATGGGCTCAAATTATTCACAGGGAAGACAAATACCTGGTGCATCACGCATGCGGACAGATTAAAAACCTCATAGTCGACATGAAGGCGACGGGGATAGATGTCATAGAATCCATGTCGCCTCCGCCCACCGGGGATATCTACACATATGAGGCAAGAGAAAAGCTGGGTGATGACATAACCCTTATCGGCGGCATTGAGCCGACGGTGCTTTTAAACTACGGAATGGATGAACTGAGGGAATATGTACGCGAGGTCATAGTAAAGACCGGCAGCACAGGATTCATCCTGGGCAATGCGGACTCGTGCCCCCCCGGTGTCGATATTGAAAAATTTATGATGATATCCGAACTTGTAAAGGAGATTACGTAAGATGAGGATTGAAAAGGCGAAGACTGCCGACATCCCCGCCATGCTGCAAATCTACAATCACTATATCCAGAACTCAACCGCCACTTTCCACATACACCCGATCGACAAGGATAAATTTCGCAGTGATTTCTTTCATGATGACGGATTTTATGTCACCTTCGTAATCAAGGATGATGACAGTGTCGCGGGTTTTTGCGCATTGTCGCAATTCAACAGTAAAGAGGCATATAAAAGAAGCGCCTATGTTTCGGTCTACATCGACAAGAACAGCACGGGAAGGGGCTATGGGAAGAAAGCGCTCGGGCTTCTTGAAGAAAAGGCGGCTGAAAAGGGCATAGGTTCGCTCATCGCACTCATCTGCACGGAGAACGAAAGAAGCATAAGGCTATTTGAAAAAAATGGATATAAAATGACCGGCAGGCTCGAAAATGCAGGCGAGAAGTTCGGTAGGATGCTGGATGTCGCATATTACCAGAAATTGATATAGTTTTCGACAAAAACGCTCGTTTTGATATAGCCGATAACGGTATGGTATAATGTCATTCGTATTGCTTTAAGGGGGAGTTATGGAATTAACTGTTAAGCAAATATATTCGAAACCCGCTGAATATGCCGGTGTCAAGGTGATTTTAAAAGGCTGGGTCAGAACGGTCAGAAGCTCCAAAAACTTCGGCTTCATTGAATTGAACGACGGATCATTCTTCAACAACATCCAGATTGTATTTGAAGACGGCAGGATAGATAACTACGGCGAAGTGGAAAAACTTGCTGTGGGAAGCGCCATTGTTGTCAAGGGCGTTCTTGAACTCACACCCGGCGCCAAGCAGCCCTTTGAAATAAAGGCGGACGAAATCATGCAGGCGGCCGACTGCGACAGGGATTATCCGCTGCAGAAGAAAAGGCATTCCTTCGAATATCTGAGGACCATAGCGCATTTAAGACCAAGGACAAACACTTTTTCAGCCGTGTTCAGGGCCAGGTCCGTCCTAGCACATGCGATTCATGAATTTTTCAGACAAAAGGATTTCGTATATGTGCATACGCCCATAATAACCGGAAGCGACTGCGAGGGCGCGGGGGAGATGTTCCGTGTAACCACATTGGATATGAAAAATCCGCCCCTTGACGATGACGGGGAAATCGATTATGACCGGGATTTCTTCGCCAGGGAGACCAACCTCACTGTAAGCGGACAGTTGGCTGCGGAGACCTTCTGCATGGCCTTTGGAAAAGTTTACACCTTCGGCCCCACTTTCCGCGCGGAGAATTCAAACACCTCCAGACATGCATCCGAATTCTGGATGATAGAGCCTGAAATGGCTTTCTGCGACCTTGCCGGCGACATGGACATAGCGGAAGAAATGATGAAATTCATTATAAATTATGTAATGGAGGGCATACCCGACGAAATGCGGTTTTTCAATAAATTCATAGATAAGGGGCTTTTTGAAAAACTTGCAAATGTGGCGAATTCCAATTTTGCAAGAATCACTTACACGGAAGCGGTTGAAATATTGAAAAAAAGCGGGGAAGGGTTCGAGCACGAAGTCGAGTGGGGGGCGGACCTCCAAACCGAACATGAAAGGTATATAACGGAAAAGCATTTCAAGAAACCTGTTTTTGTAACTGATTATCCAAAGGGGATAAAGGCTTTCTATATGAGGTTGAACGACGACGGGAAAACCGTGGCCGCAGTTGACCTGCTCGTGCCGGGTGTCGGGGAAATCATAGGCGGCAGCCAGCGCGAAGAGAGGGCGGATGTCCTTAAACGGAGAATCAGGGAAGCAGGAATGAAGGAAGAGGACTACGAGTGGTATCTGGATCTTAGAAAATACGGTGGAGTCGAGCATGCGGGCTTCGGGCTGGGTTTTGAAAGGGTTCTTATGTACATTACAGGCATAAGCAACATCAGGGACGTCATACCTTTCCCGAGGGTTCCCAGACATGCGGAATTTTAGGAGATTGTCATGGATGAGAACAATAAACGGCAGGAAGGCAATATAGAAGTATCGGAAACCGTTCTGATAACTTTTGTTGAGAAGACACTTGGGGAGTTTCAAGGGATATCCTTGTCACGGAAGAAAAAATCCGTTAAAATTTCAAAGACGGATGAAGGCACGGCAATCGACATAGGCATAGATGCCAGTTACGGGACCAACATACCGGAAATGGTCAGGAAGGCCCAGAAAGAGATTAAGACCCGGATTGGTGAATATACGGGCGTAACTGTGAAGGAAGTCAATGTCACGGTTGAAGGATTGAACATCGAAGAGATGATAAAAAAATAAGAGAAAAATTAAATGAAGAAAATTGTACTCAATTCCATCATAATAATAGTAACAAGTATTGTGCTCGTGGTACTCGTCTTTTTTACGGATGGTATTGAGAGCCTGTTCGGCTTGATTGTAAGAACAAACTATTATTGGCTTTTTGTCGCATTTTTGTGCAATGTGATGTTCTGGATTTTCGGTTCTTTCACCGTGGGCATGTTGAAACGGGGAATAATCGGCAAAAAGAACGATCCGGGACAGAATTTCAAAACCGTCATGGTGGGGCAGTTCTTCAGTTCGGTTACGCCTTTTGCCACAGGCGGCCAGCCGGCACAGGTATATATGCTTAAGAGGATCGGGGTCAACACCGGCACCGGAACGAGCATTATCATTTTAAAGTCCATACTCAATCAAACCGTATTGTTTGTATTCTGCCTTGTTTTGTATTTGACGAACAGACAGTTTTTAATAATGAACATACCGAAATTCGAGCTATTGTTCATTATAGGCTCGGTTGCAAACCTATCCCTCATAGGTTTGTACGCCCTGTTCCTTTTTAAGGCCGACATGGCAGACAAGGGGGTATGGCTGTTCCTTCGAATAATGAAATTCTTTAAAGTCGTAAAGGATCCGGAGGAGAAATACAATGAAGTGCAGGAATCGCTTGTGAGGTTCAAAGAGGGTTTCAGGATACTTGTCAAAAGAAAAAAATATCTGGTCGGAGCATATTTCATGCAGTTGATGCAACAGGCATCGTTGTTTAGCGTGCCCTTGTTCATGATGAAGGCCCTCGAGGGCGTGTTCTTTTATCCTTTTGAACTGTTTGTCAGCACCGCCATGGTCGTTATGATAGCATCGATGGTGCCGACACCGGGCACATCCGGCGGTGCGGAAGGTCTCAGCCTGCTCTTTATCGCGCCGTTTTTCTACAATTCACCCAAGATGTCGGTCGTGCTGATATGGAGGCTTTTGACATATTACGCCAATGTGATTTTCGGTGGGATCGCATGTCTGCTGGTCCGGGAAAAACCTTTTAGCCCCGACAGCGGTGTTGAAATTGCGGAAGTCGAAATTGAATTTGAGGGATAGTAAAAATAATCATAAAAATAGAATAGGATTTGAAAACATTGACAATATATGTTAAAATCTGTTTGCGGAGGGAAATATGACACAACTTATTCTTGCTTCCGGGTCTCCGAGAAGGGCTGAAATAATGGCTAAGATAACCGAAAACTTCAAAGCGATGGTTCCGGATATCGATGAGACGCCTTTAAAAAACGAAAAACCCGAGGAACTTGTAATTCGCCTTGCGCTGGAAAAGTCAATGAAAGCATTTGAAAGTTCCGGGGGAGAAATCCCGGTATTGGGAGCGGACACCATAGTATGTCTTAATGAAATAATCGGTAAACCTTCCGATTCCGTTGAAGCGGGACGGATCCTGGAAAGGCTTTCCGGTAAAAAGCACACGGTTATGACCGGAGTTGCATTGATATTGCCCGATAAAACCGAACCGGTGGTGTTTGTCGAGAAGACGGATGTGTTTTTCAATCCCATCTCCCGGGAGGAGATTGATGCTTATCTTAAAAGCGGCGAACCCATCGGGAAAGCCGGAGCATACGCCATCCAGGGTGCCGGGGGCAGGTTCGTCCGCAGAATCGAAGGCTGTTACTATAATGTGATGGGATTCCCCCTGGCCGGAATTTATTCAAGGCTTAAAGAGCACAAAGTCATATGATCCACTTTGCAATTTAATATCAGGAGGCGCAAAATGGAACGACTGCGTATCAAGGATCTTCCCGAAGAGGACAGACCCTATGAGAAGCTGGAAAAATGCGGGGCTGAAAATTTAACGGATGCGGAGCTTTTAGCCGTGATAATCAGAACCGGGACAAAAGAAAGCACGTCCCTTGACCTGACGAGGAAAATAATGAATGAGTTTTCCAACGGGAAAGGGCTGCTGTATTTGAAAAACACATCCCTTTCACAGCTTAGGAAGATAAAGGGAGTGGGGAGGGTCAAGGCGATACAGCTAAAAGCGGCGGGTGAGCTTGCCAGCAGGATGATAGTTACGGACGGAAAGAGCGGAAGGCATAAGATCACATCACCCTGCGACATAAGGGACATATATCTTGAAAAGTTGAGATATGCCAACAAGGAGAAGTTCATAGTCCTTGCATTGAATACAAGAAACGAGATAATAAGGGAGATAGAAGTTTCCGTGGGAAGCCTGTCGGAAACCATAGTCCATCCCCGTGAGGTTTTCGCCGAAGTCATCAAAGAACCCGCGGCGGCGGTGATTCTGATGCATAATCATCCAAGCGGCGATCCCAGCCCCAGCGGCAATGATAAAAAAACAACGGCAAGACTTGAAGAAGCCGGTAAAATTCTGGGCATCAGGATACTCGACCATGTTATAATAGGAAATAGAAATATATTTAGCTTTAAGGAAAACGGCCTCATGTAGGAAACCGGCACAGCGCATGGGTGAAAATCCGCTCCGGGGCCGTCCATGGAGGATAAAATGGCATTTTTTGGAAAAGACATAGGGATTGACCTGGGAACAGCCAATACTATTATTTATGAACGCGGTAAAGGCATCATATTGAGGGAACCCTCGGTTGTAGCCGCCGACGAGAAAAGAAACGAAGTCATAGCTGTGGGTGAGGAAGCCAAGCGCATGGTGGGAAGGACGCCCGGGACCATAAGCGCCGTGAGACCTTTGAAAGAAGGTGTCATCGCCGACTATAAATGCACCCTGCAGATGCTCAACAGATTCATAAGAAAAGCGGTGGGCAAGAAGATGTTTGCAAAGCCGAGGCTTGTCATTTGTGTTCCTGCGGGAGTTACGAAAGTGGAAAAGAAGGCTGTTATCGAAGCGGGTCTCGAAGCCGGCGCCAAAGAGGTGTTTGTCGCCGAGGAGTCCATAATGGCGGCGATAGGGGCGGGACTTCCAGTGCTTGAACCCACAGGAAACATGGTTGTGGACATAGGCGGTGGAACATCTGAAATAGCCGTCATATCGATGGGCAGGATAGTCACGAGCACCACGCTTAGAATAGCGGGTGACCGTTTCGATGAGGCAATTGCGCAGTACATAAGAAAAAAATACAGGCTATTTATCGGAAACCGAACCGCTGAGACAGTGAAAATAACCATAGGGAACGTCTTTCCTTCCGACTATGATGAAGAAATGGAGATAAGGGGGAGGAACATGACACAGGGGCTTCCGGTGAACCTCACAATAACATCGGATGAAGTGGCGGAAGCGATGGAGGACATAGCAAACGAGCTTCTGGAAGCGGTGAGGGGGACTTTGGAAAAGACCCCGCCCGAGTTATCGGCCGATGTCATGGTCAACGGGATATATCTCACAGGCGGAGGAGCGCTCATAAAAGGAATGGACAAGTTCATCAGCACCAGGACGGGCAACATACCGGTATATATTGCGGACAACCCCCTCGACTGTGTTGCAATAGGAACCGGAAAGGCGCTGGAAAACCTTGATTATCTCAGCGGGGCGACTAAAAGATAAAGGAGCCTGAATTGGGCAGGATTCTAAAAAACAGAAAATTCCAGATAGCAATAGCCATAGTTTTGCTGCTTGTTGTTGTTCTACTTTCAGCAGACAGGTTTAGCAAGGTGAACATAATAAGAAACATTGTCACAGTGCCGGTGACCGTCGTACAAAAGGGAGTTAAAGCCATAAGCGGATGGACGGAAAACATAGTTTCCGGAATAAGGGGCTATGCCGACCTGATCGACGAAAACGCAAACCTGAAAGAAGAAAATCTGGAACTGCTTGAAGAAATGGCCCGGATGTCCGAGATGAAAAGTGAAAACGAAAGACTTAGGCAAGCACTGAAACTAAAGGATATGTTCAGCGGATATGAAATCATCGGTGCGAACATAATAGGTTCGATACCCGGGAATTTCTATTATAATTTCAGGATAGATGCGGGAAGTGTCGACGGGATTGAAATCGACGACCCGGTTGTCGCAGCCGACAATGTGCTTTTCGGAAGGGTGTACAGCGTCGACCTTACAACGGCGGTAATAGTGCCGTTCATAGATGAAAGAAGCGGAATCAGCGCATGGACGGCGAAAGAAGGCGGCGGACATGCGGTTGTCAAAGGCGACATTGAATACAAAAATCAAGGGTTATGTCTCCTGGACACAATAAGTGAAGACGTCGTGCTAAAGTAAAAAGACATAATCGAAACCTCCGGAATGGGAGGCATTAATCAAAGGTGGATTATTGTGGGAACCGTCGAGGAGATATTCCGGCAGGATTCCCTGATAGAAAGATATGCCCTTTTAAAGCCCTTTATAGATTTCAATTCCATTGAAGAGGTGTTTATTCTAAAGGAGAAGGAAGATCGGGATTGAACATGAAAAAATACAGATGTTTTACAATATTGTCACTGGCGCTCCTGATTGTTTTGCAGCCTTTTGCCGCAGAATGGTTTTCCATAAAGGGTGTGCACTTTAATTTTGTAATATTCGGCGTGATGATGAGCGCATTCGGAAAAACAAAAAAAGCGGCGCTTTTGTCAGCCCTTATAACCGGAATGGCATACGACATGATTTACAGCCCATGGATCGGGAAAACGGCCATAGTGATGATGGCGGGAGTGTTGTGCGTATTCGCCGTCGACAAATTTGTATACAGGGAGAATGTCCCGGCTCTCGCGTTGTTTTTCTTCCTGGCGACCTACATTACGGAAAGCATCAATTCAATGTTGGAAATCGGATTTTTCGACTATTTCGCCAAATTCGTTTTTGTTCAAAAAACCGTGCTTGGGCTGGCTGTTTATTCCGCCGGACTCGCAGTTTTGACCGGAATTGTTTTCTTCATACGGGCATTGGGTGTCGACAGGAGACTTGTGATGGGAAGAGGGGGTGGATGATGGATAATAATCTGCCTAGATACAGGTTGCTTATAATCGCCGGCATTTTTGTGATTGCAGCGTTTATCATGATAGGAAAACTATACCAGATGCAGATTCTTCACGGTGACGAGTATTCCACCCAGTCGTCGCGCAAGATAAATCATCAATTTGAAATAGAAGCCCCCCGCGGAAATATTTATGACGCAAACGGCGAGCTGCTTGCATATAACAGGGAGTGCAGCGACCTCTACATAACAAAAGCCTATTCATCCACAGAGGAGCTAAACGCTTCGCTGCTGCTGCTTGCCCGAACGCTAAAAGAAAACAATGAAAAATATGAACAGTCCTTTGATAAATATGTTTTGAGAAACCCCGTTGTTTTCAACCCCGATAAGAGCATGGAGGAAATAGTTGCATGGCAGACCGACAGCGAACTGTTGGCGGTGCCTGAAAAGGATGTCAAGAGGAGTGCGAAAGAGCTTATTCAGTACATCAGGGATAAATTCGAAATAAGCGGGGATTACAGTTTTGACGAAGCATATGACATCATATGCATGAGATATGAAATATTGAAGCAGAGATGGACATATATCACCTACGGAAGAGTGCCTATAGCGGAGGATGTCTCACTGGACACCATAGCGTTTGTGTCTGAAAACCGCCACAGGATCGGGGGCGTTTCCATACAAAAAAGATTTGTAAGGGAGTACGGGGAACTCGTACCCCTTGTCGGGCATGTGCTCGGTTATGTGGGCGACATAAGTCCGGAAGAGCTTGAGGAATTACCGGAATCCGGTTATGAGAGCGACGACATCATCGGAAAAGCCGGTATAGAAAAATATGCCGAGGAATATTTGAAGGGTGTCGACGGATACAGGGAAGTCGAGGCTGACATATACGGCACCGTCATAAATGTCATTGACAGGGTAGAGGAAAAATCCGGCAGCGATGTGCGGTTGACCATAGACACCGATCTTCAAGCCACGGCGATAGAGGCGATGAAGGAGACCATAAACGAGATTATCAGCAAATATGACGGGGAAACGAATTTCGGAGACGCTTCGGCGGGCGCCACAGTGGTCATGGATGTAAAAACCGGGGATGTGCTGGCCATGGCCAGTTATCCCGGATATGATCCCAGGTGGTTTATAAGCGAAGATCCGGAATCGGTTGAAAAAAGGTTCGACACCATTTACGATTCATACCGTACCCCGCTTTTGAACCGCGCAATACAGGCTATCTACACCCCCGGCTCAACATACAAGCCTATCGTTGCGACAGCGGCGCTGGAATCGGAGGAACACGATTATGACGCCCATTCACTTATCAGATGCGACGGCAAGTGGGAATATGACGGATGGACATACTACTGTCTCGAGTATATCGATTCCAATTACTGGTTCACACACAAGGATCTGACCATATCCGAAGGCATAAAAACAAGTTGCAATCTGATTTTCCACAAACTGGGAATAGATGTTGGGATTGATAAAATTGACGAGTGGGCTGAAAAATTCGGACTCGGCGACAAGACAGGTATAGACCTTCCCTGGGAATCTGAAGGCATACGTTCAAACAGGGATTACAAATACAGGGTTTTCGATGAAAAATGGTGGTCTGCAGACACGGGACAGAGTTCAATAGGACAGCTGTATAATAATTTCACCCCGATGCAGATGGCGGTATATACGGCGGCTTTGGCTAACGGAGGAAGAAAACTGACCCCCCATGTCATAGACGAAATTTTAGATTCGGACGGCAATACCGTTTATAGGAGCGAACCCGAATATACACAAATCGACTGGTCCGATGAAACATATGAAGTGATCAGGGCGGGCATGAACAGCGTAACCCTGGACGGAACGGCTAAAAGGGTGTTCGACGGATTCCCAATAAGCGTCGCCGGCAAGACAGGGACAGCTGAAACGGGAAGGGAGGCGGAGGAATCTTCAAACGGTATTTTCATATGCTACGCACCCGTGGAAGACCCGGAGATTGCCATTGTGACAGTGATTGAAAACGGTGTATGGGGTTCCTATACGGCTCCTGTCGCAAAAAAAATACTGAGCGCGTATTTCGGACTGGAGGAGTGATTCATGGATAGACGGGGACTGGTTCATATATATACGGGAAACGGAAAGGGGAAAACGACCGCATGCGCGGGACTGGCCCTAAGAATGGCGGGAAGCGGTGGGAAAGTCTTATACTCGTTCATGCAAAAGGGGTTTAAAAGCTCGGAAATAAAAATGCTGGAGTCAGTTGAAAACGTGGATGTTTTTCAAGTGTGTAGAATAAAGAAGTTCATGCCGTTTTTAAATGATGACGAAAAAAAAGAATATATTAAACAACACAGGGAAGGCATTGGGAAATTGACCCTGCTGGCTTCCCAAGGCATATACGACATGGTGGTGATCGACGAGGCCGTAGGAGCGGTGAATGAAAAGGTTTTGGAAACAGAAGACATCATCGGACTTATAAAAAAGAGAAGTCCGGGCTGTGAAATCGTCATTTCCGGTCGGAATGCATCTGCTCAGCTGATTGAGGCGGCGGACTACGTATCCGAAATACAGCTTGTCAAGCACCCTTATGATAAGGGGATCAAAGCCAGAAAAGGGATTGAATATTGAATATGAAAGGGCATGGGAGATGACAACAGTCAAAACAGCATCCGGATGGAGGGATTTTGAAATAATTGCCGCCGGTGACGGGGAAAAACTGGAGCGATGGGGGGAATACACTTTAAGGCGTCCCGAGCCCCAGGCCGTATGGCCCATGGACCAGCCCTGGCCCGAAGCCGACGCCGTATACCACAGAAGCAAGAGCGGCGGCGGGCAATGGGAGTTTAAAAGAAAGCTTCCCCGGCGATGGGAGATCGGGTACGGCGATTTGAAATTCAATGTGGAACCCACCGGATTTAAACATACCGGGCTATTCCCCGAACAGGCGGCCAACTGGGATTATATGACGGGTAAAATAATAAAATCCGGATTTTCACCGAATGTGTTGAACCTGTTCGCCTATACCGGGGGCGCAACAACGGCATGCGCGGCCGCAGGAGCCTCGGTATGCCATGTGGATGCAGCCAAGGGGATGGTCTCGAGAGCGAAGGAGAATCTTGAGCTCAGCGGCCTGGGCGATAAGCCCGTCAGATTTCTTGTGGACGATGCGGTCAAATTTGTAAAAAGGGAAATCAGGAGAGGCAATAAATACGATGCGGTGATAATGGACCCACCCTCGTACGGAAGAGGCCCGTCAGGAGAGCTTTGGAAAATTGAAGACACATTGTTCGAATTAACGGACCTGTGTTCCCAAGCCCTGGTCGACAACCCGCTGTTCGTGCTTATAAACTCATATGCCACATCGCTTTCCCCCGTGGTGGCGGCCAACATATTGGACCTGGTGATGAAAAGAAAATTCGGAGGGGATGTGGAAGCCTTTGAAATAGGCCTGGACATAAGGGACAGGAAACTGGTTCTGCCCTGCGGTTTCACCGGAAGATGGGAGCGGAAATGGTGATTCTATACGAAGATAACCATGCTATAGCCGTTGTCAAACCCGCAGGAGTCCCCGTGATGCCCGATAAATCGGGTGACAAGAGCATGCTCGACATGGTAAAGGAATACATAAAGGTCAAGTACTCAAAACCCGGGGATGTCTTTATCGGATTGGTGCACAGGCTCGACAGGGATACCGGCGGCGCCATGGTGTTTGCCCGCACATCAAAGGGGGCTTCCAGGTTGTCCGCCGAGATACGCGAAAGAAGATTTAAAAAGACATATCTTGCAGTGATAGAAGGGACGCCGGAAGAAAAGAAAGGCTCGCTATCGGATAGCTTGAAGAAAAATAAAAAGCTTAACAAGTCCTATGTTGTTAATCAGGACACGGAGGGGGCGAGGGCGGCCGAACTGCATTATGAAGTGATTGAGCAAAAAGGGGGCATGTCCCTGGTGCGGATAGAAATGTCGACCGGAAGACACCATCAGATACGTGTCCAGTTCGCAAACATCGGCCATCCGCTGGCGGGGGATGTGAAATACGGGGGGAGGCCGGGATTCAAAACGGCGCTCTGGTCCTATTCAATTGAATTCAAAAAGCCTGTAGGCACGGAAAAGATTCAAATTGCAAGCGAACCGGATTACTGCATCGAGCCCTGGAGCCTTTTCAGCTGATCCAATTTCCTCTGGGCGTCTTTTTTCGTTATAGTCGATAACCCGTCGAATTTCATGGACAGGCACTGTTTTATATATCTGACGGCACTGTTGTAATCCCTCATAAGTTTCATGAGTTCAGCCATATTGTAATAGGCTTCGGGGAAAGAGGGGTTCTTTTTCATCAGCTTGTCATAAATGTCAAAGGCTTCATCCGTTTTCCCGGCCTTTATGTAAGTCAGCCCCAGATTATCCATGATCGCTTTATCGTTTGGATTGTATTCATATGCCCGTTTATTGACTTCAAGGGATTTTTGAATGTCCCCGGTAAGTGTGACAACATACCCGTAGCTGCCGTAGAGCACCGTTGACTCGCCTTCTTCAAGCAGCTTTTCATAGATTGCGACAGACTCGCTTATCCGGTTTTTCTTCCAAAGATAAAGCGCCTTGCTTATAAGGAGTGTATATCTGTCGGAATCATCCATGTCCCTTTTTTCAGTCTTATCTATGACCTCGCCCGCCTTATCGTATTTTCCGGCCTTTTGAAGCAGGTATATGAAAAACAGCGATGTTCGTATTGAGGAATTTTTTAGTTTATATGCCTTGTATATGCGGCGGAGGGCTTTGTTCAGCCGGCCCCTTTTCATATTGTATCCGGCTGCTATGCTTAGCAGCTCTTCCAATTTAAACAACGTGAATACGACGAAATACACCACTATGGTCGCAATCATCAAATAGTAATTTCCCAAAATGGCAAGCACCAACAGCAGCGCGGGAAACACAAGATAAATAATCAGGTTTTTTATTATGTTCATAAAGCCTCCATTTTACAGTGGATGTCGCCTTTCATTGCACATAAAAACACATGTGATGTGCAACACCGCATATTATATATCAGCCGGACTTCGCTCACAAGCCGCAGATTCACTTCGAATGCTCTTCAATAATATCCTTCATGGAATAGAAGCCGGGTTTTTTCCCTTTGATGAAACGCGCCGCCCGCAAAGCGCCCGATGCGAAAATATCGCGGGATAGCGCCTCGTGCCTGATTTCAATTGTTTCGTCGGCTCCGGCAAAAATAACTGTGTGCTCCCCTACTATCGAGCCGCCCCTGACCGCATGGATGCCTATTTCGGTTTCGCTTCTTCCTTCCCTTCTTGAGTGCCTGTCGTAAACCGGTGTTTTGGGATGTGAAAGGGAGGAGTTCATCTCATCGGCTATTGCAAGCGCGGTGCCGCTTGGGGCGTCCAATTTCTTGTTATGATGTTTTTCAACTATCTCAATGTCGAAAAGCCCTTCTGTGAAAGAAGCCGCGGTTTTTGCCAGCTGCATCAAAAGGTTGACACCCATGGACATGTTGGCGCTGTAGAAAACCGGTATTTTTTCCGAAACGGTTGAAAGGGTGTGGATCTGCCCTTCTGAAAGCCCCGTCGTTGCCATGACAAGGGGAAGTTTGTTGGAGATGCAGTGGGAAACCACATCTTCAAAAGCCGAAGGATGTGAAAAATCAACAACCAGGTCGGCGGTGACATCGCATCGGGAAATTCCGTCAAATACGGGGTAATCACCGCTCTCCTGCGGATTTATATCGCAGCCGGCGGCAATCACAATGTCGTCGGATTCCTTCGCCATCCTGCTGATTACTTCCCCCATTCTCCCCGCACAGCCGTTTAGTATTATTTTAACGATTGATTCCTCCGGGTATTAGATTCAGCTTTTTCATCTCTTCATATAAGACGGCGCTGTCTTGCGTGCTCATCTCGACAAGGGGCAGCCTTACATCGCCGCTTGCAAGTCCCATGAACTCAAGACCTCTTTTTATCGGGATCGGGTTTGTCTCCAGCCCCAAGGCTTTAAGCAGGGGATAGATCCTGTAGTATTCATCGCGGGCCTTAACCGGTTCCCCTTCCAAAAAGGATTCGGTTATCAGCTGGGCGCTTGCCGGTATTATATTGGACATTACGGATATCAAACCGCTTGCCCCCATGGCCATGAACTGCAGGATCTCCTCGTCGCAGCCCGAGTATACCGAAAAATCATCGGGGGTGTTGTGAACGACTTCCGCCGTCTGGGTTATGTTGCACTCCTTCACACCCAGAATGTTGGGCAGTTTCGCCAGCTCGATTATTGTCGGCGCATCTATGTTTACCACTGTACGGGCGGGCACGTTGTAGAGGATAATCGGAAGCTCCACACTCTTGGCTATCGTTGTGAAATGCGCAATCAACCCCCTCTGGGTGGATTTGTTGTAATATGGCGCAACCGACAAAAGCGCGTCCGCCCCGGCTTTTTCCGCAAGCCGGCTAAGCTCGATGGCATGTGCCGTGTCGTTGCTGCCCGCATTTGCAATAATTGGGACACGGCCTTTTGCTTTTTCAATTCCGAATTCCACAACCGACATGTGCTCTTTGTCGGGCATTGTGGATGATTCGCCTGTAGTGCCGCAGAACAACAGGGCCTGGATCCCGTTTTCAATCTGAAACTCGATCATGCGTCCCAGGGAATCGAAATCGACCTTCCCGTTCTTAAAAGGTGTCGCGAGTGCTGTCGCCGTACCCTCGAATATTCTTTTTTTTCCCGTCATATTGATCACTCCTATTTTCCTTCCCAAATCCTGATTAGTTCCTGTGCAATCTGTACGGTGTTGGTGGCGGCGCCTTTTCTGATATTGTCTGAAACAACCCACAGATTGACTCCGTTTTCAACACTTTCATCCCTTCTTATTCTTCCCACGAAGGTGTCGTCTTTCCCTGCTGCGTCCTTTGCAAGCGGATAGACATTTTTGTCCGGGTCGTCGAGAACCGTTATGCCGGGTGCGTTTGAAAGAAGTTCCTTCAGTTCATCCAGATTGAATGGATTTTGAAGCTCTACGTTAATGGATTCGCTGTGGCTGTAAAAAACAGGAACACGTACCGTGGTTGCCGTTATCCTCATCCCGGGCGCATGCATTATCTTCCTGGTCTCGTTCACCATTTTCATCTCTTCTTTAGTATACCCGTTATCCATGAATACATCTATATGGGGTATGCAGTTCCCGGCAATCGGATGAGGCATGAGCGAAGGGGCTTTGCCTTCAAGCGTGTTTGCAAGCTCGTCGATGCCCTTTTTCCCGGCTCCTGAAACCGATTGATATGTTGAATAGATTATTCTTTCAATCCCGTATGCGTCGTGTATGGGTTTCAACGCCACAACGGCCTGTATGGTGGAACAGTTGGGGTTGGCTATTATACCCTTGTGCAGACGGATATCCTCCGGATTCACCTCGGGCACCACGAGCGGAACATCGGGATCCATTCTCCATGCGCTTGAATTGTCGATTACGACAACCCCTTTTTCCGCCGCGACAGGCGCGAATTTTTTGCTTGTGCCGCCGCCTGCTGAAAACAGTGCTATGTCTATGTCCCGGTCGAATGATTCCGGTGTCAGTTCCTCGACGGTGTATTCCCCTCCCATGAATTCCACGGTGCTTCCGGCCGACCTGGCCGAAGCAAGCATATATATTTCACCTATCGGGAATTTTCTTTCTTCAAGCACCTTTAAAAAGGTCCTGCCCACCATTCCGGTGGCGCCGGCTATGGCCAAATTGTATTTTTTCATCTGTTCCTCCTGTCATGTATTCATTATATATAAAAAAATAAGGCCGGTACAGAGTACCGGCTGATAAAAAACGACCGATAGCTCTCCATCACAATCGATGACAGTCGGGGGACTGTTAATCCCGCAACCAGTTCGACACGTCAGGCCTGTGCCTCCCTTCGGCAGCTTCCCCTTTCACCATGAAGATAAAACGCCTGATTCCCATACATGGTTACTGATAAAAGCCGCACCTCTACCATTCCTATTCAGTTATATTCATGTGAGGCGTGACGCCCGCATGAAAATTTTAATTGAGTATAACAAAAAGTATGGTCCGTAGCAAGAAAAAATACGAAATTTGCGGTCAGACAGGCCGATTATGTTTGGTATAATGAGTAAAAAGGGAGGGACGACATGGCTTTCACAGGGAGAAAAAGACTTGAATACGCTTTGAATTTCAAAGAGGCGGACAGGGTTCCCATCGAATTTAGGGTTCCGGAGAACCTTTATGACTACTCCGGAGCGCAGGAATTGATCGAACTGGTGGACGAGTACTGCGACACTTTCAAAGGGATCGACATAATAGACAAAGGCTTTTTCGGAACTCCGGCGCAGGTTTCATCGAAAGAGACCGAAAGCGACGATACCTACACATACATTAGAAATGAATATAGGACCGGGGCCGGAACATTCACCCAGGTGGTGCAGCAGGACCGGCTCAATGTCCAGTACAGACATTATAAAAAACAGTTTTTCGAAGACATAGGGGACCTTGAGAGATTTTCACGGTGCGATTTCCCCGACCTTGAGATTCCCGAAGACTACGGGGAAAGGCTGGAAGAGGCATGCGGACAAAGACACATGCCGCTCATAGGGGTCGTACATCCCTTCGGAATGCTCGCCCGCAACTCGCCGCCTGAAAAATTCTACATGTGGCTTTACACAAATCCCGATTTGATTCACAGGATCATGGAAAAGATGTACATGCAGACCAACAGATTCATAGAAAGAATCTCCCTGCCGGTCGTTTACTATTTCGTTGCGCTGGAAATGGCTATCGAACCCTGGCTGGGGAGGGGGATGTTCGATGAATTCATTTATCAATATGATGTGGAAATGAATAAAAAGGTCCATGATGCGGGAGGGCTTGTCCGTCATCATGCCCATGGCCCGGTATTCAAGCATCTGGAGCACTGGTCGGATATGGGAATCGACACCCTGGAACCCATGGAAATGGCGCCCTTCGGCGACACGGTTTTAAAAGACGCGAAAGAACTCATGGGGGAAAGGATGTCTTTCGGGGGCAACATACCCACACAGCGGTTTGTGGATATTTCAAAGGAGGAGATAGAAAGATTGGTCTTTGATGCAATCGAATCCTGCGCCCAAGGCGGAGGATTCATATTAAAAGGCGCATCCACGGTGTGCGGACTCAACAGTTTTAAAAGCTATGAGCAGCTTGACAGGATAATAGAGTCATCGGTGCATTTTGTTAAAAGCGGATTGAAATACGGACGATATTGAAACGCTTTCATATCATTCAGTTGCGCAAGGCGCATCATAGTAATATAATTGACTCGAGAAATTGCGCACAAAAGATTAAGCACGCAAGTGTTGATAAACGGAGGATAAGATGATTCATCGAAGTCTAAGACATGTCTCTTTTATAATCGCCCTGATAATGTTGTTGGTTTTGTTCGCGCCCGTTTCCGGAGTCGGCGCTTATGTCACCGCTTCAAAGGATATACGGGTAGGGTTGTATTATAAAAACGGAAACACCGACACAACCCTGGACACCGTCCGCCTGTCCTCGATAGGCGGAATCGAAATCGGCATAAAAGCCGGAGGGCTCTACACAAAGATGATTGAAAGCCCCCAGATGGTAAAAGCCACGGTTGACAGCGGGGTGAGCGGTTACCATGTCAGAATAGGCGGCGAGACGGCCGACACGGCAAAAGTCCAGGCGGACTTGAACTCATACCTTTCCATGGGATTTGAGGCGTTTCCCGTCTGCGGCATGAACGGGATGTGGCAGATATGGGAAGGCTGCTATCTTTCAAAACAAGACGCGGAAAACGCAATAGCTTCAAAAATAACGCCCAAAATAGGCGCTGGGACGTATTCCGTCGCATATCCTTCCGACGCCAGGATAATGATAAAGTATTCAAACGGCCTGGCGGCAATCGCTTCGGAAAGCGCATTTTCCTTTCTCACAATCAAAAGCACCTTCGAAGGCGATCCCAAAACCGTGGATGTGAACGGGGACAGATACAGGAATGCCATAGAGCTTAGAAAATTCCCCGATTCGATGATAACGGTTATAAACGAACTGAGCCTGTCTCATTATCTCGACGGCGTGGTGCCCCTTGAAATAGGGACAACGGATACACCGTTTGAGGCGTTGAAGGCTCAAGCCGTGGCCGCAAGGACATATGCGCTTAATAACACGAAACACTCGGACTACGGATTCGATTTATGCAATTCCACCTGTTGCCAGGTCTACGGCGGTTATGATGTGGAGAACCTTGCGACAAACAACGCCATAAAAGCAACTGAGGGAATGGTTGTAACATACGGTGGAAAGCTTGCCCAGCTTTATTATTTCGCATCGAGCGGCGGGGCGACGGCGTCATCGCAAAACGTATGGTCGGCCAAGGTGTCATATCTGCAGAGCGTCGATGACCCGTACGAACAGACAAGACACTGGTCGTATTCATTCACTGCGGGGGAAATAAGCAGTCATCTTGCGCTTTTGGGCAAGGATGTGGGTACGGTGGCATCAATAGATATAGACCAGGTTTCCGATTCGGGCAGGGTTTTGAAACTCAGGGTCACCGGAAGCGGGGGAACCGTGTTTTTTGAAAAAGTCAGCACCAGGGGGGCTTTCCCGTCCTATCTGCCGTCGCAGATGTTCACGGTCGTCATGGGCTCGGGTTATACCGTGAGAGGTGCCGGGAGCACGCTTACAAGCATGGCTGTTGCCGGGGCCCAAGTGAAAACGGCCAACGGTTTCACTACGGTTAATTCAAGTTCCAACGTAACGGTGATGGATGCGAACGGAAGGCTTGTGCAGCTGAACACAAACAACGGCGACAACGATAATTTTTCCGTTGCCGGGGCAGGGCATGGACACGGTGTCGGAATGTGTCAGCTTGGAGCGATTGGCATGGCCGAAGCCGGATTCACCTATGTTGACATTTTACAGCACTATTTTACAGGGGTGCAGGTGGAGAAAGCGGAATTGCATTGATGAAAAAAAGGGATTTTCAATATGAACTGCCGGAGGAGCTGATTGCGCAGCATCCTTCTGAAATACGGGATATGTCAAGGCTTCTTGTGCTGGATTCAAAGACCGGAAATATCGAACACAAAATATTTCATGAAATCACCGAATATTTAAATAAAGGGGACTGCCTGGTGCTAAACGACACCAGGGTGATACCCGCGAGGCTGCTGGGACAGCGAAAAGACACCGGCGGCAAAATGGAGTTCGTGCTGCTGAAAAAACTGGCCGGTGACGAGTGGGAAGTTATTGTAAAACCCGGCAGAAGGGCCGCGCCCGGACGCAGATTCGTGTTTGGAGACGGCTTGCTGGAGGCGGAAGTGGTCGATATTCTTGAAGAGGGGAACAGGAAAGTCAGATTTCATTACGAAGGCATTTTCGAGGAGGTCCTTGATAAAGCCGGAGTGATACCGCTTCCACCCTATATAACCGAGAAACAGGACGACGACGAGCGATATCAGACCGTATATTCAAGAATAAAGGGTTCGGCGGCGGCTCCCACCGCGGGGCTTCATTTTACGGAGGAACTGCTTTCTGAAATTGAAAAATCAGGGATTTCGATTGCAAAGGTCACACTCCATGTGGGGCTTGGCACGTTCAGACCGGTGAAAGCCGAGAACATAAAAGACCATGTCATGCACAGTGAATATTTTGAAATCGGTGAAGAAACGGCATCCTTGATAAACAAAACAAAAACCGGGGGAGGCAGGGTGATATCCGTCGGAACCACAAGCACAAGGGTGCTCGAAAGCGCCGCCGATTCAAACGGCGTCTTACAAGCCGCAAAAGGGGAAACCGACATATTCATATATCCCGGGTACCGTTTCAAAACCGTGGATGCGCTCATTACGAATTTCCACCTGCCGGAATCGACATTGCTGATGCTTGTAAGCGCCCTGGCCGGCAGGGAAAACATATTGAAAGCATATGAAACAGCCGTAAAAGAGGAATACAGGTTTTTCAGTTTCGGCGATGCCATGTTTATTAAATGATCGGAGGGGAATATGGCGGATTATCCTGTTAGATACGAATTGATAAAGACATGCGCCCAGACGGGGGCCAGGCTTGGAAGGGTCCACACCCCTCACGGCAGTTTCGACACGCCCGCATTCATGCCTGTGGGGACGCAGGCAACCGTTAAGGGGATGTCTCCTGAAGAGCTGGTGTCCATGGATGCCGGAATCATACTTTCCAACACATACCACCTCTATCTAAGACCCGGACACGACATTGTCAAAAGGGCGGGAGGGCTTCATAAATTCATGAACTGGGACCGTGCAATACTTACGGACAGCGGCGGATTCCAGGTTTTCAGCCTTTCCGACAGAAGGAAGATAACCGAGGAAGGGGCCATGTTCAAAAGCCATATCGACGGGTCCAGGCATATGTTTTCCCCCGAAAAGGTCATGGAGATTGAAAACGCGCTTGGAGCGGACATCATAATGGCGTTTGACGAATGCGCCCCATATCCGTGCAAACATGATTATGTGGACAAGTCACTTGAAAGAACGACACGCTGGCTTGAAAGATGCATAAAATCCCATCAAAGAAAAGGGGACCAGGCGCTTTTCGGAATAATACAGGGCGGCACATTTGCGGATTTGCGGGAAAAGAGCGCGCGGGAGATTACATCATACGACCTTCCCGGCTATGCCATCGGAGGCTTGAGCGTGGGTGAGCCAAAGCACATGATGTACGACACTCTTGAGGCCGTAGTGCCGAT